>JBPOJO010000587.1:0-16193 GCA_052033485.1 Bacteroidota bacterium
AATCGTGGTCGTCCCAAATCGCATAATGGTGCATCGCGCCTAAAAGGGCTTGCATCTCAGGAATAGAGCGCGTGTGCGTGTAGCGGTACATTATGCCTTTTTTACTCTCCCAATCCGGCTCGCGCCACCGACCCTGCCGAAATTTTAAACGAATTGCATACAAGCGTCAGAAAAGCACTGCGTCAGGAAGAAAATAACAGTCGCGACGGCATGGATTTGTCGGTTTGTGTTTTTGATATTGAAAATAAAACGATGGAATATTCGGGGGCAAAAAGTCCGTTGATTTATTTCACCGGCGAAACGATGCACATCATTAAAGGCGACAAAGTTTCGGTCGGAGGTGTGCAAAAAGAAGAAAAACGCCGTTTCACCAAACATATTTTCCCGCTCGAAAAAAATTCTGTTTTTTATATTTTTACCGACGGATATCAAGACCAATTCGGCACGGAAGGGCAAAAATTTATGAGCAAACGGTTTCGTAAATTATTGCAAGATATTCACGCTTTACCTTGCGCCGAACAGCAAAATCTTTTGGAAAAAAATTTCCTCTCTTGGAAAGGCGATAAACCGCAGATAGACGATATTTTAGTGCTTGGGCTGCGTTTTTGAAATAATTGTTAAAATGCTAATTTTTAAAATGAAAAAATTTTTTCTCCCCTTGATTTTTCTTGCATGGGTGTTGATGTCTTCTTTCCATCCGAGCGACAAAACTTTTTTGAAACTTTTTGAAAAAAAAGAATATCCTAAAATTAAAGAAAGTTTTGAAAAAAGAATTGAGGAATATCCGAATGACCCTTTGGCTTATTTTTGGAAAAGCAAATATTATTTTGAAAAAAGTAATCCTAAAAACAATCCCGAACAAGCTAACGATGCAATAATTTTGTGCCGCAATCTTTATTCAAAAGTAAAAGATGAAAAAATTAAGCAAAAAATGCTTGATTCGCCGATTCAAATGCCCGAAATTGAAGAATTGCATCAAAAAATCAATGCGGAGGCTTTTGCAAAAGTTAAAAAAGTCAATACCGAAATTGCCTTTGAAAATTTTCTAAAAAAGTATGAAAAACATACTTTTGAAGCCGAAGCTGTCAAATTGATGCAGGAAGCGGCATTTCTTGAAGTTACCAAAAAAAATACTTGGCAAGAATTTCAATCTTTTTTAAAAAAATATCCTTCCGCGCCGCAAACGGCTGAGGCTAAAAAGCAATATGAAATTTTGCTTTTTAAAGACAAAACAAAAGACAAAAAATTAACTTCTTTTGTGCAATTTTTAAAAGAAAATCCGCAATCTCCGTTCAGAAATGAAATTGAGGATAATATTTACAAATTGTCTGTTAAAATGCCTGATTTTCAGACACTTAAGAATTTTATCAAAACTTATCCCGACAACCCGAATGTCGCAAAAGCATGGAATTGGCTGTATTACCTGCACACGGACAAAGAAATTTTGTTAAAAAACTTCCCCGACTTCCCCGATAAAGCTCGCGCTAAAGCGGCACAAAGTGTAAAATCCATGCGTTTTTTTCCTTTTTGTGAAAAAGGTAAAATCGGTTTTATGGACGAATCGGGCAATGAGCGCGTTAAACCGATTGCCGACAGCATTCCGGAAGATTTTAAATGTGAATTTTGGCAAGACGAATATATGCCGATTATCTCCAAAACGGGCAAATACGGTTTAGCAGACAAACTCGGCAATGTGCTTTTTGAGCCGATTTATGATGCCGTTGAGGATTTGTCCTCGCCGACAGTCCGAATTTTGAAGGGAAAACATTATGCAATTTTTTGCAAAAACGGCGAACAACTGTCGGATTTTATTTACGACGATGTTTTGTCCGTCGGCGATTTTAATCTTGTGGCAAAAACCAACAAAAAGTGGAAATTTTTGACCGCTAACGGCAATGAAACGGATTTGCCGACTTTCGATGACGCGGAAGTATTGAACGGAATTGTCTGCAAAGTAAGTTCAGGGGGCAAAACGCAACTGATAACCGCCGATGAATTGTACGAGTTTGCAACAGGGAAGAAAAAATTTGTTTCAAAAACGATTTCTGTCGACGATTTAACACCTGTTAATAAATATTTTTACGTATTAACTTCGGGAAGCAAAATCGGCTTACTTTCCGCACAGGGAAAATTAATTTTAGAACCTGTCGGCGATGATTTCAACTTTAATGAGGAATTGACTGTCGTTCGGCAAGGAGAAAAACAGCTTTTTTATGATGCACAATGCAAGTTAATAGCCGAAGCAAAATTCGCTAAAGTGTTTTTTGAGGGAAAAAATACATTTGTTCAAAAAGACGGAAAATTTGGGCTTTTTGACCCGAAAGCCGATAATTATTGCAACTGTCTTTGGGATACGCTTGCCCTGCGCGAGCACGGTTTTTGGTATTCGGAAGCGGGTCAAAAAAAATTCATTGCCGAGAACGGAACTGCCTATAATTTAAGCGAATATACAGATTTTTTGACAAAAAAAATTGATGATAAATTGTTCCTTATTGTGAGTAATAAAGCAGGGAAAAAAAATATTCTCTCGCAAGACGGTAAATTATTGTCCAAAACTTGGTACGATGATATTGAACCGATGTCAGAGGGATATTTTCGATTTAAAAAATTGAAAAAATTTGGTTTGATTGATGCGGCGGGGAAAATTATTATTCAACCGATTTACACGGGTTTAGTGGAAGTTAAAAAAGGTTATTTCTCGGTTTTAATCAATAAAAAATTCGGACTTTTTGTGCCCGCTAAAAAATTGGAAATCAAGCCCTTATACGACGTAACAGTGCAACCTTATCCGCAATCAGACGATTTGTATGTTGCCAAAAAGGGGAAATTCGGCATCATTAACGCGCAAAGCAGGAGCATAGTCCCTTTCACTTTTGACAGAATTTTATTTTGGACAGAAGATAAAATGATGGTGCAACTTGAAAAAAAGTGGAAAATTGTTGACATTCTTGCGCCTACGGAAGAAACCGAAAGTTTTGAAGATTATTCGCAGCTCAAAACCGCGCCCGACGAAATCATGTTTATTACCTACAATCCGACAGGTTTTGGGCTTTTGAGCAACAAAAAGGGGCGATTAATGACGGACGAATATTCTCAAATTATCAATCTCGGAACGTATGAAGAGCCTTTCTATTTTGCCGAACGTTATATGAGTCAAGCAAATTTATACATCATTTTGTATTTTGACAAAAACGGAAAAGTAGTCAGAAAACAATCTTTGACGGAGGAAGAATACGCTAAAATCGGCTGCGCGGAAAATTAATAGCTGATGAGGTTAATTTTAATATCAACATCTGCCTGATAATCCTCTCCGCTCTCAAACATATCATAATCACTTTCTTTGTAAAACCAATTTACGGTTACGGAACCGGGGGTTTGTGCCTCATATTTTTCCAAAATTTCCAAAATATCGAGGATGGAACGTGAAGAGGCTGTGTTAAAATAAGTGAATTTCATATTCACCACTGCCTTTTTTCCTTCATCTCTAAAAAATTCGCGCAGCCAAGCCAACACGGGCGCGTAAAATTCCTCCGCATGCTCGTGATACGATTGCCCTGAAATTGAAAAAATACCCGAATTTGCATCAAAATTGATTTCGGGAATGTGCTTTCCGCCGCTCAAATAGAGGTTTTCCATTGTCGTTATTCTTGAAAATAGCTTGCCTTTCGATATGAAAAAAGACAAATTCAAACGCAAATAAAACAGAAAAAAACAATAATACGAAAAAAAATTACATTTGTCAAAATAAAATAACAAAAACAAAAAAAATCATCTCCGACTGCACTTTTTGTGAGGCAATTTACAATCAACGAAAGTCCTTTTTTGATAAAATATCCGTTAGATAAAAAACTGATAATCAATAATTTAACAGAAACTTTTTCAAAAAAGGGTCAAAAAACAGCATAAAAAAACGTATAGGTTTGTTTGAAATAAATTAGGGCAATTTTTTAACAAAAGCATCTTGAAAACCTGCCGATGTAATTTTTTTCAAGAGCGGCAAACAATCTTTCTTTGTTTTTTTAATTTCACAAAAAACTTTGAAACGCATTTTCCCCTGAATTTTATAGCTTTGAAAAATAAAATTTGTTTTTAATTTTGACTTTTCAAGACATTCTGCTGTCCGTTCAAAAGCCGCTTCGAGCGTTCCGAAATTACCGATTTGCACGGCAAAACCGCTGATTTTAAGCTGTTTGGCTTTTTCATCATAAAATCCGGGTGTTTTTTCGGCTTTTTTGAACAATGGATTTATTTCAATTTTCTTAACGTTTTTTTGCTTTACTTTTTCCTCCGCTTCTTCTTTACTATTCTCTTTTTCCGCTGCTTTTTTTTCCTCTTCCGCTTCCGCCGCAAGTATAGAATCCGCCATTACTTCTATTTCATTCTCAACTTTTTTCTTCAAATTTTCTAAATACAATTCTTTTTCCGCCTGAATTCCCTCACGATTAACATTTATTTGAATAACTTTAATTTGTATTTCTGTCAATGTTTCGGCAGGAATGTCAAGTTCGGCGGCGGTTGCTTTGTTCAAACCGATGATGTAATTTTTTTTAAAAATTCGGTCATTTACTCTCGCCTTCACTTTTTTGTTGTTGCTCAAATTATGTATCTCAAGCACCGTTCCGTAAGGGATTCTTGCGTGTGCAACTTCTAACAAATCCTCGCGTACAGGCTCGCCTGCCGTTGTTAATTCCCTATTTTCGGAAAAAAAAGCGGCATTTCCCTTTTGTTCAAAATTTATCCAAGAATTTTGCGCCGCTGCTTTATCGAGAGGAAACGAAATAAAAAGGGTGAAAATACACGTTATTTTCAGAAATTGTTGCATCTTTATTTTTTTGCAAAATTAATAAAAAATTTAAGTGTGCGACAGAAAATTAATAAGCAAATATTTTTTGAAATGTATGTTTTCGCAACAATTTGGCAAAGTTTTCGTATAAGGTTCAATATCAATTTTTTTTATTTTAACAATGACTTCGCACACTTTCTTGTCAAATTATTTTTTGAGGGCAAAACCTTTTTTTGTCATTGCCTTTTTGTTTTCAATTTTTCGATTGTATACCATTTCTTCTGCCCAAGAAGCTAAAATTTTTGAAAAAATTACGCCTTATTCTTGCAAAATTTTTACCGAAGAGAACGGCTTACCCGAAAATACGGTGAAAGATATTATTCGTTGTAAGGACGGTTATTTATGGGCGGCAACATACGAAGGGGTGGCAAAATTTGACGGCTCAAAATTTAAAGTGTATGACAAAAAAACGATAAAAAAACTTAAAACTAATATTATTTATGACATTGAATTTGATTCCGCAGGCAGTATGTGGTTAGGCACAAACGGCGGCGGCATCACCAAGTTTGAAAAAAACGGAAACAGTTTCACTTTTTCGACCGAAAACACTGCTTTACCTTCCGATGTCATTCGCGCCATGAAATTTGACCGCAACGGCACGCTTTGGATTGCGTCCGATAAAGGAATTGTTGCCGTGAAAGACGATAAATTATTAAAAATCAATGAATTATACGATATTCCTTCGAGTACTTGTTACGTTGACAAACAAAATCGCGTTTGGTTTTCGCGTCCGACAGGCGGTGCTTTGCGCTATGATAAGGGCAAAATAACCGAAAATTTGGCACCTGAAATCAAAGAAACCGTTCTTTCGATAGCTGAAGACGAAAAAGGCAGGATTTGGATGAGCGGTAAATACGGAATTTATATTTACGAAAATGACCAAATTGTGCAGAGAATTACCAAAAATGACGGTTTGGAAACTGAATTTATTCGCACGCTTTATTTTGACGAAAGTCGAAAAATTATGTGGATAGGCGCGGTAGGCAACGAAATTTATGCTTATTATAAAGGAAAAATTAAACAAATCTTACGCAATAAAACGCCCTTAGATGCGGCAGTGAACTGTTTTGCAAAAGATATTGAAGGCAATCTTTGGTTCGGGGTTTACAAAAATGGTTTGCGGCAAGTGGTGGCTAATCCGTTCATTAACATTGACAATGAGCGCGGAATCACTGATGAAATGATAAAAGTTGTCGCAACTACAGACGAGGGCGATATATTTTTGGGAACAAACAACGTCGGTGTGTATCATTTTGACCCCTCGGGCGAACTTTCGCTTTTGAATAAGGAAAAAGGGCTGACGAGCGACAACATTAATTCGCTTTTTTTTGACAGCAAAAAACGCTTGTGGATGGGCACTTACCACGCTTTTTTGAATTGTTATGACAAGGGAAAAATTATTCAATACGGAATTGAGAAAGGCATGACTTCCGATTTTGTTTCGGCTTTTGCGGAGGATAAAAACGGAAAAATATTTGTAGGAAGTTACGGTTTTGGGCTATATTACCTTGAAAATGACCGTTTTCACCGCTACATCAGCCCGAAAGGAGACAGTTCGCTTTGCGCCGCCGTGATTCGCGTTATGATGTTTGATGAACAAAATAATCTTTGGCTCGGAACAAACGAAGGATTATTTTGTGTGGATAATTCGGGCGAAATTCAGTTTTTCGGACGCGAGCAGGGTTTATCTTTTAACATTCTTGTTTCACTTTATCAAGAAAAGGGCGACAAAGGTATTTGGGTCGGAACGCGAGGCGGCGGCTTGAATTATTTCCTGAACGGCAAATTTGTTAAAGTTTTTAACACAGAGAACGGGCTTTTTAACGATGTTGTGTATTGGATTTTGGAAGATAAATTCGGCAATTTTTGGATGAGTTGCAACAAAGGGATTTTTTCCGTCAGAAAAAAAGACTTGCGAGATGTCCTCAACGGCAAAAAAAATTCCGTATCCTGCAATGTCTACGGGCGCGAATCGGGCATGAAATCTGTCCAATGTTCGGGCGCATTTTCGCAGGCTGGGGCGCATTTTTTGGACAAATATATGATATTTCCGACTACGGGCGGAGCCGTAATAGTCAATCCCGACCCTAAAAATTTTATTATTCGTCCGCCTGTCGCCAATATTGAAAACATCATATACAAACAAAAATCACGTTCGATTGACGAAAAAGAGCAGATTTTTGAATTAAATGACCCCGAAGAAGTGGCGGAAGTGCAATTTTCGGCTTTGTCGTTTTCACACCCCGAAAAAGTCCAATTTCGTTACACATTAAAAGGTTTGAACAAAGGTTTGATAAATTTGGGTAAAACCCGCGTAATTTATTTGAGTAATTTGCCATACGGCGAATACGAGCTGTTTGTTCAGGCGAGTACGGACGGCATAAAGTGGATGGGAAGCGCAAAAAAGGTCATTTTCAGAGTGCCGCCGCCGTTTTGGTTTAACCCGCTTTTTTGGTTAAGTGCCGCCCTGACGATTGTTTTGATGGTTTGGCTCTTGGTCAGATGGCGAATCAATCGTTTGCACAATGCAAAAATACACTTGGAGGAGCTTGTCGACAAAAAAACTTTGGAGTTGCGCAAAGAAAAAGAAACAGTCGAACAACAATATGAAGAATTGACGCAAAAATCGCAGGTTATTCTTCAAAAAAACACCATTATTGAAGAGCAAAATCATAATTTAAAAGACAGTTTGCGCTATGCAAAACGCATTCAGGAAGCAATTTTGCCGACGGAAAGCAATTTGCAGACGTATTTTCCCTTTTCTTGGCTTTATTATCGCCCGCGCGATATTGTTTCGGGAGATTTTTATTGGCTGAGCAAAAAGAAATTGACATTCAACGGAAAAGAGGAAAATTGGCTCTTTTTTGCCGTAGGCGACTGCACGGGACACGGCGTTCCGGGTGCGTTGATGACCGTGATGGGCAGCACGATGCTCTCCGAAATCGCCGACGACATGGTCAGTCCCGAACATTTGCACATCGGTTTGTCCTTGCTCGATTCTAAAATTCATGCAATGTTGCAAAAAAATAAGGAATCGGACTCGCGCACGAATGACGGCATGGACATCGCGCTTTTTGCCGTTAATGCGGAGGCAAAAAAATTATTTTTCAGCAGTGCAAAACTGCCGTTTTTTCACGTCAGGAACGGTTTTTTGACTGAAATAAAGGGAAATCGTTTTCCAATCGGAAGTTCGGCTTTGTATGACGATGACAAAAATTTCGTAACGGAAGAAATTGATTTGGAAAAAGGCGACCAAATTTTTGTTCTCTCGGACGGTTTTCAAGACCAATTCGGAGGCGAATATTTTAAAAAATTTACCAAAAAACGCCTTAAAACACGCCTGACGGAGCTATGTGCGGTTGATTTTTTTGAACAAAAGAAAACCTTAAAACACAATTTTGAGGAGTGGAAGGGAGAAAATGAGCAAACCGACGATGTGATAGCCTTGTCAGTCCGCTTTTAAATAAAATTAGATTTTAATGCCGATAAAAGTGATGTCATCTCGCTGCGGCGTGCTTCCTTGGTGCATGTCGAGTTCGGTGGTGAGGCTGAATTCTTGCTCGTAACTTGAATATGGCGCAATTTTTTCTAAAAATTTCATCAATCGAGGAGTACCGAATTTGTCATTTTGCTCATTCGGTTGGTCTGCCCAACCGTCAGAACAAAGAAAAACAGCATCTCCGTTGTTGAGAATGAGTTCGTGATTCGTAAAAACTCTGTTCAATTCTTTTTGCCTGCCGCCGACGGATTTTTTATCACCTTTTATTTCCATAATTTTACCTTGGTGAAAAATATAAATCGGGCGTTTCGCGCCTGCAAAGACGAATTTTTTATCAAAACCTTGGTCTCTTTCAACCCGACAAATACATAAATCCATGCCGTCGTCATTGCCTTTATTTTCCTGCTGCAAAGCGCGACGAATCGCAAGATGCAAGTGTTCTAAAATTTCTGCAGGCGAAATAATGTGCTTTTGATAGACAATTTCATTGAGCATCGTGTTGGCAATCATGGACATGAACGCACCCGGAACGCCGTGTCCCGTGCAATCAATCGCCGCCGCAAAAGCGTACTCCTCGTAATGCCCGAACCAATAAAAATCCCCCGAAACGATGTCTTTGGGGCGGTAAATGATAAAATAGCTGCTCACAAAAGGCGATATCACGGACGGGTCAGCCAAAATACCGTGTTGAATTTTTTCCGCATAGCGAATACTGTCCGTAATTTGTTCATTTCTTTCTTCCAAAATTTTCCTTTGCTCCTCAATTTCATGCTTTTGTGCATTGATTTCGTCGTTTTTAAATTTCAATTCATTGTTAGAGCGTCTTTTATTGATGTACGCCCAAACCAAAGAAACGATAAAAATAAAGGAAATTATCGCTGCACCGGTGAATAATTTACGGATTTGTTCGCCCTGTTCAATGGTCTTTTTTTGTGTCAAAACGATTTGGTCTTCCAATTCTTTAGCCTTTTTAAGGTCTTCCAACTCCTTTGCTTTAGCGGCATTGATTTGTTCAATGAGTGCTTTTTCGCTTTCGAGCAACTTTAAAGCCTTATCGCGGTCTTTGATAATGCCGGATTTTCTGTTCAGTTCTAATTCGGTTTCTCTTTGTTTTTCTTCAAACATTCCCGCCAATTCCTGCGCTTCTTTTTGTTGCGTTTCTTTCTGTTTTTCGAGGCTTTTTCGCTGATACAACAAGGCTTTGTCTTTGTCGCCCTTTTTTTCAAAAACTTGCGCGGCAACGTTGTATGCCTCTATGATGAGCACATCTTGCCCCAAACTTTCGGCAATATAGACGGCTTTTTGAATTTTTTCAGCCGCCTTTTTTACATTTTTTAAGGCTAAATAAGATTTTGCGAGGTCTAAAGAGGCTAATGCGTAGGAAGGACGGTCGTTAAAATTGTGATAATGAGTGAGCGCACTTTCAAAAAAGGCAACGGCTTTCGTGTGGTCTTTGGATTGAACAGTGATTAAACCGAGTGAATAAAAACTATCCGCCAAAACTTTTTGACTGCCCGCTTGTTTTGCGTGCTCAATTGCTTTTTGCAAATAGCTCACGGCATCAACCGTTTTGGAATGATTTTTATGCTCCAACGCACATTGATAGGCAAAATAAGCTGCCTGCTCCATGTTGCCGCTCCGTAAAGCGTCTTCATATTTGGCAAGCCAATCATTTGCTCTAAGAGAATTAGAAATTAAAAAAAAACAAAAAAACAGTAAAAAAATATATCTTTTGAGAAAAAATTTCATTTCAGAGCCTGTTGGGTAAATCGCTTAATATGCAAAATTACGAAAAAAAATTACATACGCAAAAATATCATTTAATTTTTAAAAATGATATACTTTTTTAAAAAATGCAATATTTTTTGCATTAAAGGCTTGTAATTTCGCAAATTGCGAATGATTTTTGCGGCGAAATTACATGATTTTTTTAATCACTTGCAAAGTAAATTTTTAACAAATGAAAAAGTATCTTTTCTGTTTTTTTGTATTTATTTTTATTCAAAACAATATTTTTTCACAAGATATGAATGAAAAACTAAAAAATTACTGCCGCAGTTTGAGCAGTGATTTTGATAAAATTCCCGACGAAAGGAAAATTATCCTCCGACAAATTGCCGCCTGTCTTTCGGAAAATAGTCGAAAAGATAAAAATTCGCAATGCACTTTCATTTGCACACACAATTCGCGCAGGAGTCAATTTGCACAAGTTTGGGCAACAATTGCCGCTGTTTTTTACAATGTTAAAGTGGAAAGTTTTTCGGGCGGCACGGCGGTAACTGCTTGTAATGAGCGCACGGTTGCGGCTTTGCGGCGCGCAGGAGTGCGTTTGGAGGAGATTTTTCAGATTTCAGCTCCCGTAACCGTTGCGTCTAATCCGCGTTATCAACTTGCTTGGGGCGAAAAAATGTCTTCCGTGTTTTTATTTTCAAAAAAATACGATGACGAACAAAACCCTCAAAAAGAGTATTGCGCCGTTTTGGTTTGTTCGTCGGCGGACAGGGAATGTCCGACAGTTTCGGGAGCAAAAAAGCGCGCTTTTTTGCCTTTCGATGACCCGAAAAATGATGACGGAACGCCTTTTGAAAGTGAAAGTTATGACGGTGCATGCCGTAAAATTGCGCTTGAAGTTTTTTTCCTTTTTTCTTGTATCGAAAAAAAATAAGCAAGAATTACCTAAAAATTGAATTTTAAAACGCCATTTAGGGTGTTTTTCGCCGTCTGTAGCGAGAAAAAACAAGGGCGAGGAAAAAATTTTGTCATCTGAAATAATCTTTGTGGGTCAAAATGTTTAGTTTTGCGCGGCACGGTTTTCGGAAAGTCAATGTGCGGGGAAAAAATTCCCTGCTTTTTATTATTCTTTTTAAATCACTAAACTCCTCATTATGAAAAATTTAGCTTTACATTGGAAAATAATTATCAGCATGCTGCTCGGCACGATTGCCGGCATTGCGTTAAGTGCTTTAGGTTGGAACAGTTTTGCGCAAGATTGGATTCAGCCTTTCGGAACAATTTTTATCAATTTATTAAAGTTGATTGCCGTGCCGCTTGTCATCGCCTCTTTAATCAGCGGCGTTGCAAGTTTGGGCGACGTATCAAAACTTTCGCGCATAGGAGGCAGAACGGTAGGTTTATACCTCATCACAACGGTTTTTGCTGTCATTTTGGGTTTGCTCTTAGTCAATGTTTTTCAGCCCGGTAAAACTTTTTCGGAAGAAAAAAGGGAAGAGTTTAAAGTTATGTTTGCCAAAAAAGCTGAAGCAAAACAATCGGACGCGGGGAAAGTGAAAGAAGAAAAACCCTTGCAGCCCCTCATTGATATTTTTCCTTCAAATGTTTTTAAATCAGCGTCCGACAACGGATTAATGTTGCAAGTCATTGTTTTTGCGATTTTTTTCGGAATGGCGATGGTCAGCGTCGGTCAGGAGCGCGCGAAACCGGTAAAAGAATTTTTTGAAGCGGTGAATGACATTGTGATAAAAATGGTCGATTTTATCATGCAAACTGCCCCTTTCGGCGTATTTTGTTTGCTTGCAGGCTTAATTGCCGAATTTGCGGGCGACAAACCGGGGGAAGCCTTGAGTTTGCTTTACGCACTCGGCTATTATTCTTTTGTGGTCGTTTTGGGCTTGGTGATTATGGTGGTGGTGGTTTACGGTTCAATTTTAAAGTTTTTGGGCAAAGAAAATCCGATGGCTTTTTTTGCAAAAATTACGCCTGCGCAAATGCTTGCTTTTTCAACAAGTTCGAGCGCGGCAACTTTGCCGGTTACTATTGATTGTTTGGAAAAAAATGTCGGCATAAAAGAAGAAATTGTCAGCTTTGTTTTGCCTTTGGGTGCGACGGTCAATATGGACGGAACAAGCCTTTATCAAGCCGTAGCAGCGGTTTTTATTGCGCAGGCATTCGGCATGGATTTGAGTTTGGGAGCGCAGGCAGGCATTGTTTTGACAGCGACTTTAGCCTCCATAGGCGCGGCAGCCGTGCCGGGCGCGGGCATGGTGATGTTGGTGATTGTGTTAGAGCAAGCGCAAATTCCGGTGGAAGGGCTGAGCTTAATTTTTGCCGTTGACCGCCTTTTGGATATGTGCAGAACGGTGGTGAATGTTACGGGCGATACGGTGGTGTGCGCTGTGGTGGCGAAAATGGAAGAAAAAAGAGAAGCCGCCTAATGTCAAAATTCATTTGAGCACAGAAATTTTGCAAAAATGCGAACGAAGTATCAGAACAAAAAAAAGTTTGCTGCTTAATGATGCAAAAAAGGCATAGAACTAACGTTTCTGAGTGAAATGTTAGTTCTTATGAAAAAAACACAATAAAAATTGTCCGATGAATTGAGGCAATTTTGCTGCATTTTTTAAAACAATTCCTGCAAATACCGTTTCACCGTTTCCTCTAAGCCCAAGAAAAAAGTATCGCAAACCAATGCGTGCCCGATGGACACTTCGGCAAGTCCGGGCACATTATTTTTAAAAAATTTTAAATTTTTCAAACTCAAATCATGCCCCGCATTAATGCCGATGCCGATTTCATTGGCAACTTTTGCGGCTTCAGCGTAGGGCGCAACGGCTGCCGCAGGGTTTTGCGGAAACATTTCCGCATAATGCCCCGTGTAAAGTTCAACGCGATGAATGCCGGCTTTTGCCGCTGCCTCAATCATTTTTGCATCGGGTTCGACAAAAACCGAAGTGCGAATGTTGAGCGCGGACAATTCCTGACAAACATCTTTCAAATAGTCAAAATGTTTTATCGTGTCCCACCCCTCCGATGAAGTCAAAACATTATCGGCATCAGGGACTAAAGTCGCTTGAGTCGGGCAAGAGAGGCGACAAACTTCCAAAAAACGCCCTTTTTTGGGATTTACTTCCACGTTCAACTCCTTGCGAAGTGCCCCTTTTAATGCAAAAACATCGTCATACCTTGCATGTCGCTCGTCCGGACGCGGGTGAATCGTCAGCCCGTCCGCGCCGAGCTCTTCGATAATTTTTGCAATTTGCAAAATGTCGGGATTGTTGCCCGTGCGCGAGTTTCTCACAAGGGCAAACTTGTTAATATTGACGCTTAAAGCGGTCTTTTGATTATTCTTCATTATTTTTAAAGTTTTTTTACTTAAATTTAAAAATTGTCATTCGGATTAAATTTGCAAAATTTTTCTCAATTTATTCAGCACGCGCCGCCACAAACTTTTTTTCCCAAAATGTTTGCGAAAAGCCTTTTCAACCAAAAAAGAGGAAGGCGAAAGGGCGGGAATTAATTTTTTTATCGGTAATTCTTGGGCAAAATGCGTTTTTGAAAAAAAATTATCCTCATGTGTATGCGTGCCTTCCGCGTCAAAACCAATGTTTTTGACCAAAGAATATTTCGGAAAAAGAAATAAGCCTTTAGACAAAAACATATCGGCATGAAAAATTGCCGCCCAAGAATCAATTTTACCTGCCAATTGAGCAAGCAGAATTTCATAAAAATAATAGTCTCCAAAATTGTAATTTTTGGGGTGAATTATTTTTTCTTCAACTGCTTTTTTTATCAAATTTTCATCGGCAGCGATAAATTTTTCGATAACTCTGTTCCACGTTGCCCACCCCCATGAGCAGGGAATCGGCAAGAAAAAGCTGTTTTCCTCAGCCGAATAATCCGCAAGCGGATGCCCGAAACCGCTGATTCCGAAAACATTATTTTCATTTTCATAAAAATCCAAAGCCGAATTCATGTATTTCAAAAAGCCTTTTTCGACTGCCAAGTCATCTTCCAAAACGATAATTTTGCCGTGTTTTTGCGCAATTTCTGCCGTCCCCGAGCGAACGGAACGTGCAAGTCCCAAGTTTTCTTCTCGTTCCGTGATATAAACTTCGCCGCACCATTTTTTTTCATAAATCAATTTTCGCACCGCTTCAGTTTTTTTTCGTTGCGCCTCAGATGCGTTTTGTTTTACGCCGTCCGCAAAAATATACAATACGGAGTCGGCGGCAAAATCTGCCTCAGACAGCTTTTCAAGGCATTTGCGCGTATGTTCGGGGCGATTGTAGACAAAAAGAATTATCGGCGCAAGACTGTTTTTCATTCGTATTGTTCTGTTTTTTGAAGCACCAAAACATGAGGCGACAAACTTCCGCCGTCAAAAACAAATTCTTCGAGAATAAAAAATTTCTTTGAAATTAACAAAACTTCTTTCAACATGCCCGCGCGCGCAGTAAAAAGCACGGCACGACCGTCGGGTCGCAAGACTTTTTGGAGTTGTTCGGTCATTTTGAAGTAAAAACTTTTGATGTCCATATTTTTTCCGGAAACCATTCCGAAGGGTAAATTTGAAATAACGCGGTCAAATTTTTGAGTAAAAATCGCCGACATTTCGCGCGCATCGCCGCAGTGAATGCTTGCAATTACGCCGTTTGCCGCCATATTTTCTTTTGCACCCGCTGCGTATTCCTCGTGCAAATCAAGACCGAAAAGTGCAATTTCATCGCCGAAGCAAGCATGAATTTCCGCCAAAATTGTACCGCTTCCGCATGTGCAGTCGAGCACGGACATACCCGATTCGAGGGCGGCAGTGCGGACGAGGGCGTGTGCAAGCGTCTGTTTGATGCCGGCACGGTGCACAAAAGGGCGAATAATCCTGCTTTCTGCGGCATCGGAAGTGAGTTGTTCGCCCCAAAAACAGAGATTTCCGACGATATCAATGCGAAAATGCACATCAAATTTTTCCAAACTGACCTTTTTTTGAAAACGGTCGACAATGATTTGTCCTACCGACTTTTGCAAATCAACGGAAGAAAAATTATGCGTTCCGTATCTTTTTGCCGTTACACGAAAACTTTCGCCCTTATTCAAAAAAGGCAGTTCGGCTTGAATAAAGAGGCGATTAAAACTTTCGAAAAGGCAGTCGGGCAGCCGACAAAAATTTTGCAAAGCGATGATGTTGTAATAAAAACGAAATGGCTTAATTTGCTCAATATCAAGGTTTTCGACGAGAATTTTTGTCGGTAAATTTTCAAAATTTGACACGATTGCCTGCGGAAATTTTTCAAGAATTTCTTCTTTGATAAAACGTGAAGTACCTGCGTCGCAGGTCAAAATGTATTTTTGTTGCATAATTTTTTTTATTGCCGTGTTTTTTCGAAAGTAAAAGTCATCTTTTGAAATTTTGCACAAATAAAAGCATAAAAATATTTTTTTTGATATTTCTACACAAAGAAATGCATTTGTAATTTCTTAAAAAAATTCTGTACCTGAAACCCGAATCATAACCTTCGCCGTCAAGTTGTAAAAATTAGTTAATTTCTTTCAGGCTGCTTCGGAAACGACGGAGGAGTTTAGTTTGAAAAGATTTGTTTTCCCTTCGTTCATTTTTTTAAGCTGTTCTTCAAAAGTAAACTCTTCGCCTCAGAAATTTCTTCCAATTCGCGTATTTGAATATACTAAAAAATCAGACTGCTTTCAAATGTCCGCCGGAATCGAGGAATTTCACTATATCGGCACTCATGTATTATCCGTCGGTATTTTCGTTGCGCGGGAATTGTTTCTTAAAAAATTTGTAACTATTTAGCCTCAATAAAACACTGATTATCATATTGTTACAAAAAAACAAAAATGCGAACTTTTTAGCCTCCATAGGTGCTTGATAATCAATTAGTTACATTTTTTGAATTTGCATAAAAAAATACTTTAACATTAAATTGCTTATTATCAAGTTATTAAGAATTTTCAAAGAACATATAATTCCTGACAACTTCAGAAAACTTTCCTGTTTTTTGCAACATGATTTCCTAAATCCGGCTTTCACCTTTGTTTTGTGTTTTTTTGTCGCTTGAGATGACACAAAAAAGGGCTGTGGAAATTGATTTGCTAAAAATA
>JBPOJO010000488.1:0-2490 GCA_052033485.1 Bacteroidota bacterium
ATGTCTGGCTTGACTGCTGCGACTGCCGCCGCTGCCGCCTCCTCCGCTGCTTCGCGTTTAGCGGCATTTACTGCCTGCCTGTTGCGTTCCTCGTCTTGGTCCAACCCTTTGCCGTCTCTTTTATCCATAGCCTCATATAGATCGAAAAGAGGAACAAATATGTCGCGATCACGGCGGCGCGTTCCGTCTTTGTTTGTAACATATTTTTCTAAATAACTTGCAATGCCGGTTTTTTCAATTTCTCTTTTTGCTTTTCTGACAGATTCACTTTTTTTTATGCCGGTGGCCTTTTGAATTTCGGAATTAGATATAGGAAAAGCATGATAACCTACGCCGCTTTTTTGCAAGCAGGCCCAAAATACAGCTTGCGCGGACAAGCTGAGTTTAGGAATAACTTGTTCTAGTAAAGATTGCGGGACGTAAAGGGGTTTCATTGATTCTAATCCTATTTAATTTATCATTCAGCAAGTCAACAATTCTCTTGAGCTGATTTTTGCAGTTTTCACTTTTGCAGATTTTACGAATTCTTAAATAAAAATTTCTTGCATTAATAAGTGAATCAAAACTTTTCTTGTTTCGGATTAAAAAAAAATATTGAGCTAGTATTTCCCTATTACTATAAATCATTTACTCAAAATCTCCACAACCGCCGCAACCATCGCTTGCCGTGCTGGCGTCAGTGCATATACTTTGGCTTGGAATACCTCTGCCCGCATCAAATCAAGCGGCGACTTTCCCGATTCGCGTAGAAACTCTTTTGCCGTGTCGGAAAATGCTTCAAGTATTTTGCTTGTATCTTTCGACATGATTGCCGGGACACAGCGGGCGAATGCTTGTTGTATTGTCACGGGTGTACCTCTATAGCGATAACAGTTTCCTTTTTATTTTTGTCAATATAGTTATCAATTTCCGCATCGCCTGCATCTTTGTTGAGTCCATATTTTTCTGGGTCGTCGTATACATCTTCAAACATGCGCTCGCGACCCCATATCTCATCATCGTCACCATGATACAAGTCATGGACTGAAACGCCGACACATTCGCCGCGCACCCATGCGAAATCATCATAACCGGTAATCTCCTGCGACACTTTAAATATGATAGGAAGGTCTTCTGGTAGTTCAGATAATTTTTTCATTAAATCAAGGTTTATCATTTTTTACCTCGTTTTCAATCACCCATTTCTGAAAATACACTTGGCAAAATTGGATGACATTTTGCATCCAATCCAGCACCGGCTTCTGCTTTACCAATAGCTGTGCATGAAACGCATAGACGATTGCCGCGCGGCCATTAAGCTTGGCGACGTTTGCAAGTTTATATTTTTTTTCAGCGTCAAGGTGTTTGATTTTTGCCAGCAGCCGAGACAGTCGGTTGATGTCGTCGACCGCTATGGTTGATTGCGTAGTTTTCATTTTTGCACGGCCTTAATAATTGCCGCATAGTCTTTTTTCGCGCGCTTTATTACTGCATCTCTTTGCTTTTCCGTCAATGGATTTGAATTTCTAGCGGTTTCCAGAAATATCATTTTTATAATATAGTCTCGCTCTGCGGAATATCTATATTTCCGAATTGTTCTGATTTTTCCTCGAAGCATTTTATCCCTCCCCCATCGCACCGCCAACTAGTTTCGATATAAAATCATGCAGTAGTGTCGGGTCTTCTTTCAATTTTTCAGCGACGCCATTAATCAACGCATCTTTGTCGCCACCAATGACAAGCGGGATTGCCCATGCGTAGCGCGGATCTTTTGCAATTGCTTCCAGTCCATCGGCACCGAATCCGGCTTTTTCTCCATCCTCGTCAAATGTGCCATCCTCGTCTTCTGTCATCAATGATTCGAGGTTGCCGCGAATAATTGCGAGCGTGTCGGACATGGCTGCAATATCATTCGCCATCGCGCTAACCGCTTGGCGCGTCTCTGTGACGAATGGCAAAATAAATTCGCGATATTCTCCGCCACCTTGATTTATTGGCGGCAGGTATGCCGTCCCGCCATGGTAGCTAACCACGCCAGCATTACCCACTACAAAAAACTGATTCACCGGATGGGTCACCCAGCGCTCGCCGCTTTCATCCACAACTTTTTTTCGGCCTGTGTAGGTGATCTGAAATCTACCCTGACCAAATTCCTGTCGAAGTTTTGCCTTTATTCCTTCATCGCTGCCCGGTATGCCGTCCCAATATCCGACAATTTCACCGGTCGCCTTATTTCGTATTGTGTAAGTACGTTGCTTTACTGCCATTTTGTGCCCCTTTTGCGCGTTAGCGTGTGGATATATTGCACAATGCGCGACATATCGGCAACAAATTTTACGCATTTTATCCACGCTAACACGTTTTTTTCTTGCCGGTTTAGCGCGCTAATGCGTATAGACTACATGAGCAACACAACAATAGACGATGCCGCTTGCCAGCGTTGCGGCGAAGAATCAAGCGGCCCCCATTCATGCCCATATAGTCAAGAGATGAATGATTGCGACGATGAAT
>JBPOJO010000571.1:0-4663 GCA_052033485.1 Bacteroidota bacterium
GTTGCTTGTGTCCTCACAAGCGACATGCTTTGCTAATTTTGCGAGGACACAAACAACGGTGAGAATATTACTTTCCGAATTTTCCGAAAACCTCTTTGAGCAAATCACTTGCTTGCGCCGCAGGTTTGTCTCTGATTTTTTTCTCCTCGTCGCCGATTTTCAAAAAAAGTCCGTTGAGTGCTTTTTCTGTAACAAATACGTCAAGTTTTGTGTCGGTAATCGGCTTCAGTCCGAGCAAAGCATTCATCGGATTGCCTGCAAGTTGATTGTAAGTACTTGTAAAAGATTTCCAAATGTCGTTACTGCTTTTGTTGAAAGCGAGTTTTTTCTCCAAAGAAGTATTTACCGAAGGGCGAAAAACATCAGTCAAGGACTGAAAAGTTTTTTCTCTTAAAAATTGCGTTGCTGCTTTTTCGCCGCCCGTAAGCAACTGCATTGCGTCCGTGATGGTAATGTTTTTTACGGCATCGCCGAAAATCGGTAAAGCTGTCGTAACGGCATCTTCTGCCGAGCGATTCAAACTTGTAACCAATTCATTTACAATCGGTTGCAATGCCGCTTTGTAAACTTTTTTCCCCGCGCTGCTGCTTTGCAAACGAGCAATAACACTTTGAGCTTCAGAAGGCAGTAGGATTTTTACGGCTTCATCTTTCAAAAAACCGTCTTTTTTTGACAATCTGCCTATTGCTTCTTTTGCGCCGAGATTCAATGCCTCTTTTAATGCTGCCGCCAAATCGGGTCCGGCAGGGCAGTGTGCGAGTGTAAAATTTGCCGAAATGAACAAAAGAAAAATTGCCGCCGTGATTTTTTTCATGACTGTGTTTTTAGGTGTAAAGAGCATTTTTATACCAAAAATCTAAATTGTACCGGAAAACGCTTTTTAGTTTTTCTTAAACCCTTTCGACTCAGAATTTCGTACTTTTTTTGCGGTAGGATTTTCCAAAATCGCGCGTGCGATACGGTTCGTTTAGATTTTGAGGCTATAAATTTACGGGCGCAATTTTCGCACCGAAATTAAAACAGTCGAAAGATGAACAGATTTTTCATTCTTCTTTCGACTGTTTCTGAAAAGCAAATGTCAGCTAAAATTGGTCAAAAAATTATTTTTTGCTCCATTGCGCAATAGACTCTTCGTTCATACTGACATAATGATTGTCGCCGTCAGCTTTAGCTTTTTCGGCAGATTTTTTTGCAGTTTCAACAGCACCTTTGTAATCATTCATTTTGGCTTGAATTAAGGCTTTTGTGCGCAAAACCCAATAGGTGTCGTATTTGAGTTCGATAGCTTTGTTCACATATTCGAGTGCCTTGTCAAATTTTTGTTCTGAGCCGAGCAGATATGATGCAGCTTGATAGTAGCCGTTTGAAACCATTCTCATCGGGTTTTTTTCAAAAGTT
Organism: Bacteroidota bacterium; assembly: GCA_052033485.1. GTDB lineage: Bacteria > Bacteroidota > Bacteroidia > Cytophagales > Bernardetiaceae > JBPOJO01. The sequence goes on from JBPOJO010000571.1 coordinate 1,399, forward strand.
TCAATTTGTTTCATCACAATCGCATTCACGTCTTGTTTGACGGCAAGCGAAACTTTTGTATTTTCCCAAATAAAATCCAAAGTTGCGGAAGTTTCGCTCACGTTGTCAAAAGAGATGGTAAAAGATTCGACTTTATCAGCCAATTTTTTAACGGGCAATTTCACGCGCAAAACGTCTTCTTCATCTTTGTAGGCAGCCAAATTACCGCCGGCTTTGGTGTTTTTGTTGAAAATAATTTCCCAAGCGTCATTGTTCGGAACGGTATAAATTCCGTAAGTTCCTGCGGGAATCACTTTGCCTTCAATCAACATTTCGGCATCGGTCGTTATGAGGGTAGAACCGTTCGCGCCCGTGCGCCAAGCCTCAGCAAACGGGACGAGTTTGCCGAAAACCACACGACCGCGTGCAGAAGGGCGATTGTAAGTAACCGTAACTTCCGCCAAACCGATTTTTTGTTTCACCGTAGCGGCGGGACTCGGCACGGGCGTGCTGATGACGGATTGTGCCTGCGATTCGAGGGCGAAAGAGAGTGTCAAAAAAGACAAAGCAAAGGCTAAAAAAATACGCTTCATGGCAAAAAAATTAAAAATGAAAGTTTAAAATAAATTCACGGATTCCGATTCAATAAATTTGCGCAAGTCGGCTTGCTCAATTTTATCAAAAACTTCGGCAGCAAAAGCAGTCAAAAGCAGTTTTCTTGCCTCCGCAAAGGGGATTCCGCGAGCGCGTAAATAAAAAAGCGCGTCTTCGTCCAACATTCCTGTTGTTGCGCCGTGCGAACATTTTACGTCGTCGGCAAAAATTTCGAGTTGCGGTTTTGCATCAATTCGCGCTTTTTCGGAAAGCAAAATACTTCTGTTTGCCTGAAAAGCGTTGGTTTTTTGCGCATCGGGTCTGACAAAAATTTTGCCGTTAAAAACGCCGTGCGCCCCGCCGGAGTAGATGCCTTTGTAAAATTGATTGCTGTAAGAATGTGGTTTTTTGTGGTCGGCAACGGTATGTTGGTCGGCAAAAGCATTTTCGCCGAGAATTGTCAGACCGTTGAGAAAGACTTCGTTATTTTCGTCGAGTTTGATGTCGAGGTTATTTCTGACAAAACCTTTGGAAAAAGTGAAGACAAAATCATGCAGTTGCGCGTCTTTTTTAAGCAAAAAATTGCTGCGACTGACTTGGTGCGCATTTTTTTTGTCGGTTTGCAACTTAAAATGTGTTAATTTTGCACCCGAATCAATGTGCGCAATGAGCAAATGATTTTGAAAAATATCCTTTTCTCCGTTCGACTTGCTGTCCTCAATTAAGGTCATTTCAGCCCCTTGTTCGAGGATGAGGTGATGACTGAGTTGCGAAAAAATCGGATTCTCGTTTGCAAGCGTAATACTTCTCACCCAAACGGGTTTTGACACTTTTTTATTTTTCGGAACGCTTATTTGAACGCCCTCTTCGGCAAAAAGTACGTTGAGGCAGGTAAAAAAATTGCCTTCGAGTTCGGCTGATTTGCAGGGCGAGGCTTTTGTTTTGAGAAAAAATTCACTTTCATCAAAAAAAGACAGTTCTTTTGCAAAAAAACCATTGACAAAAACCAACAGATAAGCGTCTGCGGGTAAATCAAGTTCATTTTTCAGCGTGTCGAGATTTGTATAATTTTCTCCGAGTTGATAATCTTTATCCAAAAATTTCGCAACGGGAGTATATTTCCATTCTTCCTGCTTTTGATTCGGGAGTTGCATTTCTTCGAGCAAACGCAGAGCCTCTTTCGCAAAAGGGGATTTTTCTTCAATATTTTGTTCGTCAAAAATACCGAGAAATTTTTCTTTTAAATCGGTTATAACCGCCATGATGCAATGATTTTTGGAGTTTTATTGAGCAAGTGCGTCCGCTTTGATTTGGTCGTAACCCTTTTCTTCCAATTCAAGGGCTAATTCTTTTCCGCCCGATTTCACGATTCTGCCTTTGTACAGCACGTGTACGAAGTCGGGGACGATATAATCCAAAAGTCTTTGATAGTGCGTAATGACAATAAACGCATTTTTGGGGCTTCTGTACGCATTTACGCCGTCTGCAACAACTTTCAGCGCGTCAATATCCAAACCGGAATCCGTTTCGTCCAAGATGCACAACTTCGGTTCGAGCATTGCCATTTGAAAAATTTCATTGCGTTTTTTTTCACCGCCCGAAAAACCTTCATTGAGCGGGCGCGAAAGCATTGCTTGGTCAATCTGCATTTTTGAGGCTTTTTCTTTCATCATTTTGAGAAAAGAAACGGCATCAAGTGCGTCCAAACCGCGATATTTGCGCACCGCGTTGACGGCAGTTTTCAAAAAATTGACATTTGAAACGCCCGGAATTTCGACAGGGTATTGAAAAGCAAGAAAAAGCCCTTCGCCGGCGCGTTCTTCGGGCGCAAGCTCCAAAAGATTTTTGCCGTCGAGCGTTACCTTGCCGTCCGTTACCTCATATTCTTCCCGACCGGAAAGAACGGAGGCAAGCGTACTTTTTCCGGCTCCGTTCGGACCCATAATTGCGTGAATTTCACCTGCTTTTACTTCCAAATTTAAACCTTGTAAAATTTCCTTTTCGTTGATGCGAGCACGCAAATTTTCAATTTTAAGCATGAGTTTTCTTTATTTAAAATAATTCTAAATAGCAGCCGCAAAATTAAACATCTTAAGGCAAAATCACAAATAAATGCGAACCTTTTTTGATAAGTATTTCGTCTGATGACAAAAAAATATACGGCAAACAGTCGGCAACTTCACTAAAAACAAAAGAGTAAGGAGATTGTTTTGCCGTATCGTATCGCCATAGAAACAGTTCTTGAACAAACAATTCAAACGCCTTTGCTGCAAGGGAAAAGCGTATGCGCTCACTCAAATTTTTTCGATTTCTTCCGACCTCATTTTTATTATTTCACGGCAATTATTTAGCTTGTTGGCAAAAGATTGTACTGTAAGCAATCATCTTGTACCCCAAAAAAAGCTAAATTTAGTCGGCATGATACCGCCGATACTGTCAAAACAGTTACTTTTCACGAATGACTTCTGCCGGTATGTCGCTTTCTTTCAACATGTTAGCCAACTCAATTTGAAGTTGTTTTCGGCAAGTCCGATTTTACAAAGCGATGCGGAAAATCATATCGCAAAAATTCGTTTGCAATGATTTGATAATTTTTTGAAAATACTGACAACTTCGGAAATCTTTGATTTGTTTTTCAAAATTAACTTTTTGCGCAATCCGGCACACAAAATACTTATTCCCTTTCGACTCA
>JBPOJO010000038.1:0-2417 GCA_052033485.1 Bacteroidota bacterium
CGCAAGTGAAGAAATGTCTGAGGAAGATTACAAACTGTTTTACACCGAGTTTTTGAATATCCAACACGGTGGAGGAAAGTTCAATTTTCTGAGGCATTTCGTGGACATGCGTGATTTGGCATTTACCATTTCACCCGATTTACAAACTTGGATTGCGACAAGCACAAAAGAAAAAACTGACAGTGAGAACAAAGCAAAATATGCGATTTTGACGTCAAATGATTATTTGTCGCACCTTTCTTTGGAACAGAGTTTTGAAGAAATTCGCGATGCGGGCAATACTGATTTTATCACTTGTTATTTTGCAACCGCTGAAAATGCTAAAGATTGGCTGTTTTCTGAAAATTGAGTATCGGAACAGAATAAAATTTGGCGTAACTGTTTAAGCCCGCGTGTACCGCGAGCTTTAGCTTGCGGATTTTGAGGAAGGTATCCTGCAACAAGCGAGAATGTAAGTTCGCAAGCTAAAGCCCGCGTGAACCGCGAGCTTTAGCTTGCGGTTCAACTTTAAGGTCGCAAGCTGAAGCTCGCGACACATGGCGGAAAAGTTAAAAAATGTCAGTTCTCGTTTGTCGAAAACACACTTTAAATTGTCCGATTACTTAGTCGACGAATTTATATTTTTAGTTGAATCAGACTGACAAAGTTCCTTTTGCATGACGGCTGCTTCGGTGTAACCGTTATCAATCGCGGCTTGTAGATGTGTGCAAATTTCGTCGCTGACTTTCTTTTCAATTTGAAAATGATAAATCGCTAAATAATAATGTACTTTGCCGTTATTGCCCGAAATCTCTACGCATCGGTGCATATCATGCAAAGCCGCATCGTAATTTTTGAGTTGCGCTTGCACGGCGCCGCGGTTGAAAAGCAAATAAATGTTATCAGGGCTTAAATTTAATCCCTGAGTAAAATCCGCTATTGCTTCTTTTTGCCGCGAAAGATGCGCAAGACACATACCGCGGCTGAGGTAAATATCCGGTTCGGAGGGATTTACTTTAAGGCTTTTTGTAAAATCTTCATACGCCAACTCGTACTCGTGTATGCGCATATTCGCGTTTCCGCGATTATATAAGGGTCTGTAATCGGTTTCGTTCAGGTGAAAAGCAGCGTCGAAATCTTCGATTGCCGCCGTTACATTTCCCGTTTCGACCCTTGCGACCGCACGCATATTGTAGGCATCGGCATTTTTTTTGTCGAGCAGCAGAACTTTGTCTAAGAGCGGCAAAGCCTCTTCATATTTTTTCTCGTCCAAAAGTTTTTTTGCGGCATTCAACTGCGCTTCGGTTGAGATATCGCAAGCGGAAAAAATAAATGCGAAAAGCAAGGGTAAAAAAGATATTTTGAAATGTTTCATTATTTTAAGATTAAAATTTTACAAATTTTGACATTTTGGACATACCCCCGAAAACAAATATCGAAAATCATTTACTTTATAACCTTGCGGAAGACTGAGTTCGGGCGAACGAATGTCGTGCAAACAAAAGGTTTTAGAGCACAAATTGCAATAAAAATGCACATGCGAATCACTGTGATTTTCGTGTGAACAATCGTTATGACAGAGTGCGTAATGCGCTATTCCGTTGTCATTCGGCACTTTATGTACAATTCCGCATTCTTCAAATTTGGAAAGTGTGCGATAAATAGTTACCTTATCGAAAAAATTATTTAACATTGCTTCAATGCCCGAAGGACTCAGTGCAAATTGATTTTCCCAAAAAAGTTTGAGCAAAGTCATGCGACAAGCAGTTTTGCGAAGCTCATGCTTTTTAAGAATTTTTTGAATTTCTTTTTCTTGAATTTCTGCCATTTTAACAGCTCATCTTGTTAAATCTTTCGCGCAAGCGCAAAGGAAAGTCAGCGCAAATATAAGAAAATAAGATAATTCAAGCTGTTTTTTTAAAATAATCGTTGCAATTTTGTAAATATTTAGCCCTTATGTACCGCGAGCATTTAGCTTGCGCAAATTTATTGGTCGGAAAATTAATGCAGCCGTTGTAGATTTAAAACAATGATTATCAGTCGTTTGTAGCGTTACAAGTGCCAAACTGTACTGACACCTCGCCGCATTTTGTCCCTCATAAGCGAACGTTCAGGTGCTTTTTTTAGGGGAGATACTTGGCTTTCCAATCATTTCGGCTTGTTTTTAAGGCTTTGCTTTCTTTGCGAAGTGAATTATTTTCTTGTCCGCGAGATATTGCTTTGTTTTTACAATTATTTGCAGTATTTTTGCTTTTTCCGACGGACAAGTTCTCCTCTGTTTTTGGTCGATTCTTAACACAAAAGTAGGGAGAGTTTTTTGTTTTTTTTGAGCATATGACATTGACGGCTTTGTTTCTTTTTCCGAAGATCTTGATACTATGCAGAATGCTCGGTTTTCTCGATTTTCGGCAGTTAAAGCTGTAGCATAATTACTAAAC
>JBPOJO010000257.1:0-3842 GCA_052033485.1 Bacteroidota bacterium
ATTTAATCAAATGATTTTCTTCGCTGTTAATGTCCTGACTGCTAAACTTTTTGGAAAAAAACGAAAATAAATTGCGTTTGCTGCGAAGCGCATTATCATCGTTTCTTTTGAAACCTTTTATTTTGGAAATCAACTGATTAGCTTCGTTTTTGTATAAAAACATGCTGAGCAAAAACAAACTTGCGTGAAAAGATAAGTAAGTACCCTTTTCGACCGTAAAAACGGTATGAGTGTCATATAGTTTCCATTCAAAATCGTCAGGATTTTCGATATACAAAATGCTTTTTATCGCGTCTTTTTTTGATTTTTTCAAAAAATCATTGCGAAATTGTTTGTATTCGGTTAGTTTTTCCTCCTCTTCTTGGGTTAAATTTTTTCGCTTATCATTGAGCGGATAAAATTTTTCCGCCAAAAACTTGACAATTTTTTTGTTGAGTTCTTTATCGCCAAAATATTCTTCGCAGTCAATTACATTTTCTTGCATGAAAATATGTATGGCTGACAACTCAAAGGCTTCTTCCAAAAATCCCAAGATTCGATTATCTATGACATCAGTTTTAATTTTTGAAAAATCGTGAATGTAATGGCTGTTAAGATTTCGCAAGTCAGCAATCAAAGTTTTAAGCTCGTCTGAAAAGGTAAAATTCTCTTTTCGAATTTTCAGAAATTTTTGAGGAGTAGTTTTGCCGGTTTGCTCATCTGTTTTGTAGTTAAAAATCGTTTTTTTATCCATTTGTTTAAATGAATGCCCGACGGCGAAATAATGAATTCTTTCCTGCCGGTTTATATCATTTTTCGACTTTGTGGAAAAATTTCTGTCAGCTTTCTCGGCAATCGGAGCCATGTTTCCTTTAAAATCGAAGAAGCGTGTAAACGCTTTTGCACTAATTGTTGTCATCATGTTATGTAAATATTATGCAAGATTGTTTCAAATACGTCGTAAAGTTAAAAAATTACACTTAAAAACTAAAATTTTTAGTATATTGATTTTTAGTAACTATTTAGCCTCTATAGGTGCATGATAATCAATTAGTTACATTTTTTAAATTTTGCATAAAAATAAACACTTTAATAATAAATTGCTTATTATCAAGTTATTAAAAATTTTCAAAAAAATATATAATTCATTTTGTTGTTTTGTAACAATTTGATATTCAGTGTTTTATTGAGGCTAAATAGCTACGATTTTTAATGAAAACGCTGTATTCAAAAACAAAAGGCAAGCACGCAAAAAAAAGCAGCCTTATTCAGACTGCTTTTTTCATATCCAAATTGTCGAAAAATCAATCAAAAATTACTTGTTTTCCTTTTTATCCGGACATTTTTTAATGACTCCGTTTTCAATCATTGCGCTTTCGATGCGGCTGCCGATTTCGAGTTGCATCATAACATCAAAACCCTCCGTTATTTTTCCGAAAACGGTGTAACGACCGTCGAGATGCGGTGCGGGAAGATGCGTGAAAAAAAACTGACAACTTTCAGTGTCCGGTCCCGACGATGCCATGCCGATGGAGCCTTCCTCAAAACGTTCCAAGCCTATTTCTGTGCGCAAGGTCAGTTCGGTGCCGCCCATGCCGTCCCCGCGAGGGCAGCCGCCCTGAGAAACAAAATTCGGAATCACGCGGTGAAAAATTTTCCCGTCGTAAAATCCCGATTGTGCTAATTTTGCAATGTACGCAACCGTGCCGGGGGCTGTTTGAGGAAAAAGCCGCGTTTTGATGATGCCTTTTTCCGTTTTCAAAACAAGTGTAGGCTCGTTTCCGATAGCGCGTAAAACATTGAAATCTATGGGGTTATTGTATTCCGGCTTAATAATTTCCGCTTTTTTTCCTTCAAAAAGTGCAAGCGCATTCGCCAAAATTTGATAGGTTTCTATGCTTTTAGGTAAAGCTATTTTTTTCATCGCATCGCGTAAAAATTGCGTATCCGCTTTAAAAAGTTCCATGTAGCCAAAACTCGGATTAGTCAAAATTTGTCCGCCTGCAACGCCGACAAGCGCGTCATCACCCGTAGAAAGAGCATATTTGACCATTTCAATAATAACCTTTTTTGTTTCCGGCTTCGAATAGGTCATCATGCCCGTGAAGTGCATTGCCGCAAGCGCGTAAACGCTGCTCGTCCGCACAAAACCGCTGTCTTTTTTCATGACATTAAAAAGGTAGGGCGCGTTGTCGGGCTGATTGCCGAGTGCTTCCGTGTATAGCCCTTTTAAGGTTCTGTTTTGAGTGGTATCGGCAATTTTTTGCAATTTTTTAGAAAAAAATAAGCCCATGTCCGTTTTGATAATGGCTTTCCAAAAATGCGATTTTGCCTGCAAAGAACGCACACTGTCCGCCATTTTTTCAAGCTCATTGGCATCGGCAAAAAGGGCTGAAATCACCTCCGCAGCCATCGCCTGAACGTGCAAACTCGTGTCTTTTAAGGCTTTCATTAAGGTCGGCTTCGTTTGTTGCCAATCTTTCGTCGCCATCGCGCGAAGGACATTGACGCGGACGCGCTCGTCTTTGTTTTTGTCAAAAATATCCTTTAAAAAATCCTCTTTACCGGGGAATGCGTGCATTAAAGCGCATAAATTTGCTTTTGTAACGGCATCTTTTTCGTTTGTAATCAAAGCGGAAACACGCTCAACAGTGCCGACTTTTTCGCGCTGTTGTGCGCGGAGCAGGTATATACTCAAAATTCGTTTGGCATCAATGTTTTTAGTTTTTTCCAACAAAGAAAGAGCTTTTTCGGTAAAAATTTTACGCTCCATTAAGCGAAACAAACCGAGTGCTAAGCCTTTGTGATGCTCGGGTTTTTCGAGTTCTGCTTTCTCAAAAAAAATTATCGCTTCTTGGTGCTGCGAACGTCCGATAGCCTCAAAATAAGCCGGAATGACGGTAGTGTCCTCTTCGCACTGCACTTCACTCCGCAATTTTTTAAAAAAAGAATGACTGCCGATAAGTCCCGCCGCCGTTACCGCATTCCGTCTCACCTTCGGATTAGATGCGTGAAAGTACTTAATTATCAGCTTATTTTCAGCGGAATCGCGCAAATTTCCCAAAGCAATCATTGCTCTTGCTTCGACCGTGTCATCAACAAATGATTGGTCTTCGAAAATCGCTTCAATCGAATCGGAGTTTTTAATATCTTGCCATTCGGCTATTTTTTGCAGTTTAGCCACTCTTTCTTCACAGGACAATTCTTTTGCGTCATCGTCTGAGCAAGCGACCAAAAGCACCAATGCAAGAAGAGAATAAAAAATTTTTTTCATGTTTTTTCGGCAAAAATATTGTATTTTTTTGATAAATCAGGGCTTGTTGAAAAAAACAACAAGCATTTTTCTTCAACGAGATTTTTTCGCGTGAGTTTTTTTGTATTGCACAAAAGGCAATGAAAAATTTGATTGTGAGCCTGTTTTTTTTGGGAAAATGAAAATAAGCAAAGTTTGCCTCGTCAAAAATAGAACAAAAGCTGTCAAAACAATGATTTTGCCGAGCTTGAAAGCAGCATCAACACACTTTTTGCCTCCGTTTCGCATCAAAATTTTGACACAAGTCAAGAAGAGTATTTCCGTTCGACTTTGTTTTTACTTTCAAATGATGCGCCTGTAACATTTATTGCGAAGTTTCCGCATCGCAGGGGCAAGACAAAAAGCGTGGAAGAGTTGCTTACGGAAAAGTTGTAAAATGAAGTTTTTTTTGTATTTTTGCGGAAAAGAAAATAAATATGCCGAACTTACCAAAACTTTCTACGGGACAACAGGTGTTTTCGTTGATACGTGAAAAAGAACAAATATATGTTGATAAAACTAATTTTCTCCATAAAATAATTGATTCGGAGGAGCCTTTTTGGTTTCTCGC
>JBPOJO010000723.1:0-18613 GCA_052033485.1 Bacteroidota bacterium
GGAAAAAATTTGTGTTGAAATGCCTAAAAAGCCAAAAAAGTGCATCAACAGCATCAAACGCAGCCCGAAAAGCCGAAGTTTTTTTTCCGAAAATATATTTTCTGCCATCAAATTGAATTTACTGCCCAAATTTAAACAAAAAAAATACAATTTCAGGCAAAAAAAGTGTAAAAAAGCCGATTTTTAGATGAGGGCTTGTACATATAAAAGTTGTTCGTTATTTTTAACGTTAGACGGCATGCATTTTAGTCAGGCGATTCAAAAAAAGTAATGCAAGCATCTTGCTTGCTTCATAAAAAGTGAGCAAGATGCTCACGATACCCTGCTTAATATCCGCACATTGCGATTTTTTTTTCTTTTGTCGAATGAAATTTTTCGTATTGAAAAAAAAACTTAATTTTGTGCCGCATTTGTCTTGTCCATCAACATTAGGACTAAACCATTTAAGTATGTTAAAAACCTTTTTTCATTTTTCACTTGCGTTTTTCGCAGTGTCGCTGATGTTTTTTTCGTGCGACGAAAAAAAAGAAAATACCGGCAATCAAAATAATGCAGATTCGCTTGCCGTCAAAAAAACGAAATCTCCCGCCGCAGAAGGGCTTGAAACTTACGTTCCTGTCAAATTAACGACTGATTTGAGTGCCATATCTGAAAATGACAAACAATTAATCCCGATTTTGATTGAAATTGCTCAAATTATGGATGAGCTTTATTGGGAGCAATCCGTCGGAAAAAAAGATGAATTTTTGTCGCAAATTAAGGAGCCGGACGAAAAAGAATTTGCCCTCATAAATTACGGACCTTGGGACAGATTGAACGGAAATCGCCCTTTTATAGCCTCTTACGGCGAAAAACCTGCCGGCGCAAACTTCTATCCGAAAGATATGTCGAAAGAAGAATTTGAAAAATGGGATTTTAAAGAAAAAAACTCCCTTTATTCTGTCATTATTCGGAACGATAAAAAAGAATTGGAAGCCGTTCCGTATTCAAAATTTTATGCCGAGAAGTTAGGAAAAGCGGCTGAATTGTTAAATAAAGCGGCTGATATTTCGGATAACGAAAGTTTCAAAGCCTATCTTAAAGCACTTTCAAAAGCTTTATTGTCAGATAATTATCGCGAGGCAGACATTCTTTGGATGAGTTTGAAAAATAATTCTCTTGATTTTATTTGCGGTCCGATTGAAACGTATGAAGACCAACTTTTCGGTTTCAGAGCTTCTTTTGAAGCCTACGTTTTGGTGAAAGACAAAGAGTGGAGCACGAAATTAGAGCGTTACGGAAAACTTCTGCCCGAATTGCAAAAAGGATTACCCGTTGATGCAAAATACAAAAAAGAAAAACCCGGCACTGACGGACAACTTGTCGCTTATGATGCTGTTTTTTATGCAGGTGATTGCAATTCGGGCAGCAAAACGATTGCCGTCAATTTGCCGAACGACGAAACCATTCAATTAGAGCGCGGTACAAGACGTTCACAATTAAAAAACGTCATGAAAGCAAAATTTGACAACATTATGTCGCCGCTTGCTGCCGCTTTGATTGCTCCCGAACAAAGAAAACACATCAAATTTGAAGCTTTTTTTGCCAACACCATGTTTCATGAAGTTGCACACGGCTTGGGAATCAAAAATGTTGTGAATAAAAAACTCAGCGTGCGCGACGCTTTAAAAGAATATGCCTCATCTGTCGAAGAAGGAAAAGCTGATATTCTCGGGCTTTACATGGTTTCGCAACTGAGAAAAATGGGCGAAATAAACGAGGGCGAATTAGCAGACAACTACGTTACATTTCTTGCGGGCATTTTCCGCTCCGTTCGCTTCGGCGCGGCAAGTTCGCACGGTAAAGCCAATATGGTTTGCTTTAATTTTTTCAAAGAAGCAGGTGCTTTTTCGAAGGGAGAAGACGGTTTTTACAGAGTTGATATGGAAAAAATGTCGCTTGCCGTCGCTAAACTTTCCGAAAAAATCCTCACTTTACAAGGCAACGGCGATTACGAAGGAGCTAAAAAAATGACAGACGAAACGGGCGTAATTACCGAAGATTTGCAAAAAGAATTGGACAAACTTAAATCGGCAAATATTCCTGTCGACATTGTCTTTTTGCAAGGTTCTGAAGTTTTAGGTTTGAAGTAATTGCTTTTTAAGGCAACACAGGCATTTGATTAGTCGTTTGTGAGGACACAAACAACGGCGGTAGTCGTTAGTGAGGACACAAACAACGGCGGGAAGACACAAACAACGGCGGTAGTCGTTTGTGAGGACACAAACAACGGCGGGAAGACACAAACAACGGCGGTAGTTGCTTGTGTCTTCACAAGCGACATTTTCAACTGCACCGAAATTTTAATTTCTGCCGTTGCTTGTGTCTTCACAAGCGACTATTTCAACAGCACCGCTCTGCCGTTGCTTGTGTCTTCACAAGCGACTTATTCAACAGCACCGCTCTGCCGTTGCTTGTGTCTTCACAAGCGACTTTTTCAACAGCATCGAAATTTTATCAAAAACTCAATTTGAATGTCTTTAAATTCCATTTTTTACCATGAATAAATTATTTTTACTCGTTTTTCTGCTTGTTTTTATGCTCTTTTCTTGTGAAAATAAAAGCGAAAACAAACAAAATGACACTCCTCCGAAAAATGAAACGGCGAAAAATTTTGTAGCGGCACCGGCTTTTGATGCTGATTCCGCTTATATTTTTATCGAAAAACAACTTACTTTCGGCGCACGTACCCCGAACAGTACAGCGCATGTTGCCTGTGGCGATTTTTTAATCAAAACATTAGAGGATTTAGGTGCAAAAGTTGAGGTTCAAAGTTTTGAAGTTACTGCACACGATGGTAAAATTTTAAAAGGGAGAAATATTTTTGCTTCTTTTTTCCCCGAAAAAACCAAAAGAATCCTGCTCGGCGCGCATTGGGACACGCGCCCGTGGGCTGATAACGACACCCAAGACCGCGAAAAACCGATTGCGGGTGCAAACGACGGTGCAAGCGGCGTTGCCGTACTTTTGGAAGTTGCCCGTGTTTTGTCCGCCTCTCCGCAAAAACCTACCGTCGGTGCGGACATCATCTTTTTTGACTTGGAAGACTACGGCAGCAGCGGAAAAGCCGATTCTTATTGCTACGGTTCGCAACATTGGGCAAAAAATAAAGGAAATTACAAGGCTTTTTACGGAATTTTGCTCGATATGGTAGGCGGAAAAAACGCACTTTTCACCAAAGAAGGCAAATCTATGGAATACGCTCCGACAGTTGCGGATAATGTGTGGAACATTGCACAAAAACTCGGCTACGGAAATCTTTTTTTGATGCAACAAACCGACGGAATTATTGATGACCACGTCTACGTGTCAGAATTAGGCGGTTTTCCGATGATTGACATTATTAATTATTCACCCGAGCCGCAAAATCGATTCGGCGATTTTTGGCATACACACAAAGACAATTTGGAAGTGATTGACAAAAATACCCTAAAAGCAGTCGGAGAAACTGTTTTGCATACGCTTTTTAACGAATCAAATTAATTTTTTAGCAAATAAAAACCTATAAAGTCTTTGCGACCTTATAGGTTTGATAATCAATTTTTGAAATTGTTTAGCCGCAGTGTACCGCGAGCTTTAGCTTGCGGATTTGTAGAAAGGTATCTTGCAACAAGCAATTGTAAGGTCGCAAGCTAAAGCTCGCGCTACATTCTTGAGCAAATCGCCTAAATAGTTACCAATTTTTTAATTTGTGCTCACGGCTAATTGCATCAAACTTCCGGATACACGAAGACCCGATTTTTGAATGTATGACTGATTGATTTCAAAACGCAGTTTGCCGCCGACAGTGATAAAATTGATGCTGCTGCCGCGTTTTGCGTATTGCGATTGTTCGGTGATGAGCAAAATCGGCTTTCCGTAAGCCTCCTTAATAACATTTCGGAACTCTTCCTCGTGTGATTTGGCGATAAAAATAATGTTGCAGCCCGACACTTGCTCACTCGAAGTAAGTTGTTTGACGATAAATTTTCGATTTGTTGAGCTTTTGGCTTTAGCCATTTTTTTAAAACCGGCGAGTGCGTTATTCTCTCCGACAATTCCGATAACAATATTATTGCCTTTTTCGATAGGCCAATCAATGTACTTCGTGAAATTGTAGGTATATACCGCTTCATAGTCGTAATCTTTCACTTGCGCGGTGGCTGAAAAAACAAAAGCGCAAAAAAAGGTCAAAAGGGGAATGAATTTGGACATTGTTGAAAAATTTTAGTTGAGCCGGCAAGTTACGATTTTTTTGCCATTCCCAAAAGTTTTGTCGAAACTTTTAAACCAAGTTTTTCAATTTCTTCTTTATTGATTGCAAATTCAAGGCGGGTGTGTTCGCGATTCCAAAACAAATTTACGGGGGAGGATTCCGGATTCGCCTCCGTTATGAGCAAAGTTGTTTTGTTTCTTAATTTTTGTTTGATTATCGGCAAAAATTCGTTGTATTCGGGCGTAACAAAAAGAATATTGCAGTCAGAAATGTGTGCTACTGTTTGAAAGTATTTCACTTCATACTGCAAACTTTCATTATTTTTTTTAAACGCCACATTTCTCAAAGCATGCGCAGCGGCGGGACTGCCGACAACACCGATGACAATTTTACTGCCTGTATTCGGAAAGTAAATGTACTTTGTGAAATTATAGATGTAAATAGATTCGTAGTCAAAGGGCTGATGCGCCGCGAAAGAAGACGAAGTTTGAGCGAAAAAGAAGCTCAAAACAGTAAAACAAAAAAGAAGAATCGTTTTCATAGGATTTGCCTTTTGCGTCGCACAAAGGTACGCTTTTGTCAAAATTGAAATAAGAATCGTCTTTAATTGACAGCCTAATTTTTTGATTTTTTGTTATTAAATTTACATATTTTTTGATAAATGTGAAAATTTTTCACCATTTATTTCGGAGTTTTAATTTTGAAAATTGTTTTAATACATTGTTATTCAATTTATTTTGAAATTTTTCTTCTATTTTGCCGATTTTCTTACAAAGGAGAGAAAGTGCTTCATTAAGAATTTTAGAGCAGTCATTTGAGCAAATTTAATTTGGAAATCTGTAACTGTTTAGCCGGCTTGCAAAATATTGTATTGCGTGCTGTCTGAGCTAAAACAGCAAACAGATAGTTTGCGGCATAGTTTCTCAAAGAAATGTTCTTGCTGATTGGCAAAAAAAAAGCCCCTGCGTGAGGGGCTGAGTTTTCGCAAAAAAACATAGAACCAACAATTTATGTGAAACAATTACAAAGCGTAGCCGACGTTTTTTTTGACCGTGTCGCACGTATTGTGTTTGGTTTTTAAGACGGGTATTTCTCTTTTGTCCGTCGTTATGACGGGCGAATCCCCTTTTGTCTCTAAGGCTTTTTGCCAAACCAAGAGGTTGGCGAGCAGCAAAGCGAAAACTAAAAAGATTTTAATTGCGTTAGACATGATTTTTTTATTTTTTTAACCCCTTAATTGTGCCGATTTTTATTCGTCTCATTTTCAAGTCTTTACGAATAAAATTTTTTAAAAAAATGTACGAAAACGGACACGCCGTACAGAAATGAACACTTATTGCAGTATGAAATAAACCGCAGTTCCGGCGATGATTGCGCCGAGTGCGATTCCGAGCAGGAGCAAATCTGCGTTTTTTTGCAATCTTTTCCCGAAATGAAGTTGAATTTCGCGTTCAGCGGCGAGTTGTTGCTCTTTGATTTTAATCTCTTCGCGCAGTTGCGCAAGCAGATTTTCGGCAGAATCGCTGACATCAAGCAGTTGTTTGAAAAAAGTTTCTTTTTCCGACATTTTTTCAATTCCCGAAGATGTTTCCGTTCCGTGATTGCCGAAAAGTGAGCGCAAAAAAAGAAAGGCAAAAATCAAAGCGGCAAAACTGACCGTCGCAACAAATATTGCAAGCGGCTTATCGCCGGAAAGTGTATGCAAAAAATCCGCAAAATTCATATTGTCGGTAAATTTAACTTAAAAATCGGATAAAAAAAGCCAAACATACGAGATGTTTGGCTCTTCAAAAGAACAAAACTCCCTTATCTTTTGTAAGTGAATTTGTATTTTTTCTTCGGTTTTGCAGGGTCAGTTGTGTATTCAAATGTCAACACAAGCGTAGTTGCAAATTCGCGTCCGCCTGTAGGTGTCATGACATAATTTACTTGGAACTGACTTACTCCGCCGGGGTTGAAAGTGATTGTAGAACCATCAATAGAATATGCGCCGCTTGTAGCAGTGCCTGTGGGAGAAGTAACACCCGGAACAACAACCGCAGAGAAAGTTTTCGCTGTTGCCTTATCGCCTTCACCTTCTTTTGTGAATGAAAGTTTCATGCTGCCTGCCGTAACCAAAACTATCGGTTTGTCATCTTCCAATGCTTCCGTGATGCTCCATGCCTTGTCGCCGACCACTTGCTCAACAGCAGTGTACGCAGCGGGAGGCGTTACTACAGGGTCAGTTTTTTTAGAACAAGTTGAGCATTGCAAAAAGAAAAATGTTGATGAAAGCATCATACTCAACAAAAAAAATCGTCTGAACAACTTCATAGTCGTAAGTTTAAATAAAAGTTTACTCTTAAAAAAAAATGCACACAACAATTATGCGCTTAAAGTTAGGCAAAATTAAAATAAAAAAAAATTTTTTTGAAAAAAATCTTCAAAATAAATCTGTTCAAGCCTTAAAATCCGTAATGTTAAGGTGATTTTCGCAAAAAGAATATTCTTCAGGTATATTCGATGCGATAATCGTCATTCGATTTTGGGCAACGGCACGAATATTTTGTAAATACCAAGCCGTGTTTTTTTTGTCTAAATTCACCGTCGGTTCGTCGAGCAATAAAATTTTAGCCTCCGAAAAAAAAACCAAACTCAATTTGAGTTTTTGCTTCATGCCTGAGGAGAGAAATTTAATTTGTCGTTCGGCGGCTGCCGTTAATTCCGCACGCTCTATAATATGCTCGGTTGCAAGTTCAAGTTTTTTAAATTTTCCGTGAAATTCAATTGCTTCGCGCACTGTCAATTCTTCCGGAAGCTCTATATAAGGAGCAGTCCAATTGAGATGACAAAATATAAAATCGTCTGCAAGCATTTTTTTGCCTAAAATCAAAGAAACACGTCCTTCCGTCGGCGGCAAAATTCCCGAAATGACCTTCAAAAGCGTACTCTTGCCTGAGCCGTTTTGTCCGGTGATAACCATAGTTTCACCAAGCGCGAGTTTGAAAGTAACATCTTTAAAAATCCATTCTTTTCGAAATTTTTTTCCGAGATGATGAACTTGCAGAAATTTTTCGAGTGCCATGACAAAGATAATGAAAAATTGAATGCAAAAAAAAATATTTTACTGCCTTAAAACATATCCGCATCAGAACTGCTGTTTCCCGTGCGAATAATGCCCCTTTTGGAGGCGCGAATAAATCCGACAATGTCGTTTCTTTCGCCGGTTTCGGGCATTTCTTTTTCGATAAACGCCAAAGCGTCCGAATTGTTCATGCCTTTTTGATAAATATTGCGGTAAATTTCTTTCACTTCTTCAATTTTATCTGCATTAAACCCTCTCCTGCGCAATCCGAGCGTGTTTACGCCGACAAAACTCAAAGGCTCATGAGCGGCTTTTACGTAAGGCGGGACATCTTTTCTGACAAGTGAACCGCCCGAAATCATGGCATGTGCGCCTATTCTGACAAATTGATGCACGGCACTCGTGCCGCCGATGATGGCAAAATCAGCCATTTCAACGTGTCCGGCAAGTTGAACGGCATTGACTAAGATACAATTATCGCCTATCAAACAGTCGTGTGCAACGTGCACGTAAGCCATTATCAAACAATTTTTGCCGATGAGGGTTTTTCCGGAGGCGGAAGTGCCGCGATTGACGGTTACACATTCGCGAATCACCGTGCCGTCTCCGACGATTGCCAAAGAATCTTCGCCCTGAAATTTTAAATCCTGCGGCACGCCTGCAATGACCGCGCCGGGGAAAATTTTGCAATTTTTGCCGATTCGCGCACCGGACATAATCGTAACGTTCGGACCAATCCAAGTTCCGTCGCCGATTTCCGCATCGGCGGCAATTGTCGTAAAAGGTTCAATCGTAACATTTTCACCGATTTTTGCGTCAGGGTGAATACTGATAAATGCACTGTTCATATCTTGGAAACGTCTTTTAAATTGTGTGTCGGAATATCGTTTTTGGGTAACTGTTTGCCCGAGTGTCGCACGAGCCGTCAGTTTGCGATTGATAACCTAAGCTCGCAATCGGACAGCTCGCGCGATACAATATTTTTCAAACCGGCTAAACAGTTACGTTTTTTGTCGAAATTAAGGAATTTTCCCGCCTGCGTTAAGATGGAATGCAGGGAAATTAATTATTTGTCGACAGATTTGCGAATAATGCTTGCCGAAACAGTTGCTTCGCAAACCACTTGTCCGTTGACAAATGCTTGTCCTTTCATTTTCGCAATGCCGCGTTTAACGGGTGCGAGTAATTCACATTTGAAAATTAATGTATCGCCGGGTAAAACGGGTTTTCTGAAACGACATTCGTCTATTCCCAAAAAATAAGTCCAATAATTTTCGGGGTCGGGAACGCTGCTGAGCACCAAAATTCCGCCGTTTTGCGCCAAAGCTTCGATTTGCAAAACGCCGGGCATGATGGGATTACCGGGGAAATGTCCTTGAAAAAAGGCTTCGTTCAAAGTTACATTTTTCACACCGATGACAACTTTGTCGTCCATGTAAGTAATTTTATCCAAGAGTGCGAACGGATAACGATGCGGCAAAATTGTGCCGATTTTCATTGCGTCCATCAAAGGCGGAATCGTCGGGTCATAAACGGGTGCCTCATTTTTGATGGCTTTCAACATTGCCGTTTTGATTTTTTTGGCGAGTCCGACATTGGCTTTATGTCCGGGTCGCGCCGCCATAATTTGCCCTTTGAGCGGTCTGCCGACGAGCGCGAGGTCGCCCATCATGTCTAACAGTTTGTGCCGAGCGGGTTCGTTTTTGAAATGCAGTTGAATGTTGTTTAAAGTACCTTCTTCTTTCACTTCAATACTTTCTTTGCCCATCATTTTTGCGATTCTATCCACGTCTTCACGCGAAAGTACGCGGTCAACCAACACGATAGCATTATTAATGTCGCCGCCTTTAATGAGGTTGCGGCTGTAAAGGTCTTCAATTTCGTGCAAAAAACAAAATGTACGACAAGGCGAAATTTCATGCACAAATTCCGAAAGACTGTTCAAAGTCGCGTATTGACTGCCCAAAACAGCAGAATCATAATCCACCATCACGGTTAAACGATAATCGTTGAGCGGCAGGGCGGCAAGTTCAATTTTATTTTCAGAATCTCTGAAAAAAACGCCTTCTTTTAATTCAAAAAAATTTCTCGGCGCGTTTTGTTCTTCTAAGCCGGCATTCAAAAGCGTTTTGACAAAAAGAGCGGAACTGCCGTCCAAAATAGGGGGTTCGGGTCCGTCAATTTGAATTAAAATGTTGTCAATCTCAAGCCCTACTAACGCGGCTAAAACGTGTTCGATAGTGTGCACTCTTGCTTCGCCTTTGGCGATGGTTGTGCCGCGAGAGGTATCAACAACATTGTCTACATCTGCCTCAATGACAGGCTGTTCGGGCAAATCAACCCTTTGAAAGGCAATTCCGTGATTTGTCTTTGCGGGTACGAAGGTCATGGTCGAAAAAACGCCCGTGTGCAATCCGACACCCGTAACCGAAACCTCCTTGCTGATAGTATGCTGTTTGGTCTTCATTCTAAAAAAATCTTCTGTCAAAAATGATGCTTAGGCTGCCTAAAAAGTCAAGAAGGAAATATGAAAATCGCATTTCCTTTCACCCCGAAATAAGGTTTTATTCATTTCTACGCCGTACGAAAGCACAAAAACGGAGCAAATTTATGACAAATTTGCATTATTTGCATATTTCGGAAAAAAATCATTTAAAAAAGTTCTTTTCATTTCACAAATTGGTAATTTTGTATCATTAAAGCGGTCAGTTTTAGGGTGCGGCTGTTTTATTTTCGGCAATTTGAAAAAATTTGCTAACTGTTTAGCCTGCTTGTTAAACATTGTACCGCGAGCTAACGGCTTGCGAGCTTTACGTGAAAATCTCAAGCCGTTTATTTGCGACACATTCAGGCTAATAATTTGCAAAATTAATACATTTTGATTTTTTTTACCCATCAAAAATAGCCCCGAACAGGCATGAATACCTTAAAAAAAGTTATCGGAAATATTAAAACGAACATTATCGGCGCGAAAAGAACAGAGATGCTTAGTCTTGCCGAATGTGAACTTTTTGACAAAACCAACAGCAGTGCGGATAGATTTTGTTTGATTTCGGGCGATTTGGAGCAGGTGCGAAAACTTTTTTTTGTTCCCGCAGGAAAATACTTAACTTGGGAGGATTGCGATATTTCAACTGTAATTTTTCGTCAATGTGTGCGTGTTGAAACGGTTTTATTCAACAATGAAATTTTTGGTGAAAATTTTTTTAATAAAATTCACCTTGACCAACCTGCACTTTTGTATCAAACTTCTTTTAAAGAAAATTTTGACAATCAAAAAGCACTTCGCTGTTTTGATTGGCTTTTTGAAGCAATTTTTTCGGGAGAAACGCCCTTAAAAGCAGTAGAAGAAGAAAATCTTATAAAAATTTTGTTTGCGATTATTTTGCTCGAAGCGTTAAAAACTAACGATTTTTTGAATGTTCATTTGCTTTTTTTGCAAGAAAAACGCCTTTTTGATGTTTGGGAATATACGGAAAAAAATTATCAACTCGAAATAAACAACAAAATTCTCGCTAAAACAGTCGGTTTGACCGAATCTTATTTCGGTATGTTTCTCAAAACACACACGGGGTTTAATCCTGTGGATTTCACCGAAATTTTTCGTATGAAAAAAGCACTCGAAATGTTATCAAATTTGAGCAACACTGTGCAGGAGGTTGCGAAGGCAACAGGTTATACCGACCAAGCCTATTTTGGGCGGCGTTTTAAGAAGTTTTTCGGTGTTTCACCCGGAGCAGTGCGTCAAAATGAACAAATGATAATTTTGAAAAATTATTTCGGAAAAAAAAATTCCTAAATCAAGCGTACAAATATCAAAATTTGCCCTAAAACATTCATTCTTTTTCCCTTAGCCTCATAATTTCGTATTTTTTTTGCAGCTTAATTTTTCAAAATCGTGCAGACGAGTCGGAATTTTGCCCATAATTCTCTCCCCCGAAAGGGAAAAATTGTTTTAAAAGTAAAATTTGACAGGGCTTATTCATTAAAAAATGGTTCGTTGTTTTTATTGTTAGACGGCATGAATTTTAGCCGGGCGATGCAAACAAAGTAATGCAAGCATCTTTCTTGCCTCATCAAAAACAAAGTTGTGAGCAAGATGCTTACAATACTCTGCTTAAAAATTAGATTTTTATGAACAAGCTCTGTAAAATTTATTTTCTGCTTTTGTCAAAAAAAGAGGGGAAAATCACGATGCACAAATAGTTTGTTAAAAATAATTTTTACTTTTGCCGCGAGTTTAAAAACGCGAATTAATCATCATGAGTGCGCAACAGTACATCGGAAACGAGTTAGAATTGTTCGAAAATGCCAAAAATTGGAAAAATTATTGGGGAAAATTTGTAAAACCCTATCTCAAAGGGCGCGTTCTCGAAGCAGGTGCGGGTTTGGGCGGAACAACAAAATTTCTTTGCGACGGAACACAACAAGAATGGCTCTGTCTCGAACCCGATGAGCAACTTTTTGCTAAAACTTCGGAATTAATTCGCCAACAAAGCCTCCCGCGTATATGCCGCGCCGTTTGCGGAACTCTTGCCGATTTGCCTGAAAATGAAGTGTTTGACTGCATAATTTATATAGATGTTGTCGAACATATTGAAAATGACCGCGAGGAATTATTAAATGCACAAAAACAATTAGCCGAAGGCGGATTTTTAATTATTTTAGTTCCGGCACATAATTTTTTGTACAGCCCGTTTGACAAAGCTATCGGTCATTTTCGGCGATACAATAAAAAAATGCTCTCAGAAGTTGCACCCGCAGATATGAAAAAAATCCGATTGCATTACCTCGATTTTGTTGGTTTAAGTGCGTCTTTGGCAAATAAACTCTTGCTCTCGCGCTCCTATCCGACCTTACAACAAATTTTATTTTGGGACAAAGTCATGGTGCCGGTGTCGGTTATCCTTGATTCTTTGACAGGGTTTTGGTTCGGAAAATCTGTTTTGGGAATTTGGCAGAAAAAACAGTAGTTTGTTTTTTTGCAACCGGCTGAAGGTTTTTGTCAGTTGTATGATATGGGCTGTTCAAACTTGTGGAAAAATTGCAAATGCTTTGGTTATCAAGCGTTTAAACCATAAGGCTTGTAATCTCCTTTTGATTTGAGCATAATCCGCAACATTTTTCAAAAAAAATAAAAAAACAGTCCCCGACAAGCCTTTTTTTTCTAAAAAAGCCTAATTTTTTAAGGCTGAAGATTGCAATACTTTCGTTTAAGATTTTAAGTTTTACACCAAAATTGCTTATCGGCAAAAAAAATGAAAGAAAAAAGATATTTTATCATTGACTTTGACAGCACTTTCACAAAAGTTGAGGCTTTGGAAGAATTAGCCGAAATTTGTCTGCAAAATCACGCCGAAAAAGGCAATATTATTGCCGAAATACGCGAACTGACGTTTTTGGCAATGAACGGAGAAATTTCATTTAAAGTTTCTCTCGAAAAACGCCTTCAAAAACTCAATGCTTATGCAGGCGACATCACTTTGCTTACTGCCCGTTTGGAGGCTTTAGTTTCGGAATCCTTTCGGCGAAATACCGCTTTTTTTCGCGCTTGCGGCAACGATATTTTGATTGTATCAAGCGGATTTCGTGAATTTATTTTGCCGATTGTGCGAAAATATTACATTCCCGAAAGGAATGTTTTTGCAAATACTTTTCGATTTGACGAAAGCGGAAAAATTGTCGGATTTGACGAAAATAACCCGCTTTCGGAAGACGGCGGCAAAGTTAAGCTCATAAAAGCCCTTTCTCTTAACGGCGAAGTGATTGTTATCGGCGACGGTTATACGGATTATGAAATCAGAAAAGAAGGTTTAGCCGATAAATTTTTCGCTTTTACTGAAAATATTACACGTGATAAAGTTGTGCATCATGCCGATTTTTCCGTCAAAAATTTAGATGAATTTCTTTTCGAAAACAATCTCCCGCGCGCTTTATCCTATCCGAAGAGCCGCATCAAAGTATTGCTTTTGGAAAATATTCACAGCCGGGCTGCCGAAAAATTTTTGGCGGAAGGCTATCAAGTTGAGCAAATTAAAACCGCTTTGAGCGATGAAGAGCTTGCCGAAAAAATCAAAGATGTCTCCGTTTTGGGTTTGCGCTCAAAAACTTTGTTGACTGAAAAAGTCTTGGAATCCGCCAATCGCCTTATGTGTGCGGGCGCGTTTTGCATCGGCACGAATCAAATCAATTTGACCGCCGCGCTTTTGAAAGGGGTATGCGTTTTTAATGCCCCGTTCAGCAACACAAGGAGCGTCGTTGAGTTGGCGGTCGGGCATATTATCGCCCTTTTTAGAAATATTCCGCGAAAAAATGCACAAATGCACGCGGGTATTTGGGATAAAAGTGCGACCGGAAGTCGTGAAATTCGCGGCAAAAAATTAGGCATTATCGGCTACGGCAACATCGGTTCGCAACTTTCGGTGCTTGCCGAGGCAATGGGCATGGAAGTTTATTTTTATGACGTTGTTGACAAATTGGCTTTAGGAAATGCGAAAATGTGTGCAAGTTTGGAGGAACTTTTGCAAATTTCCGATGTGGTGAGTTTGCATATTGACGGGCGAAAAGTCAACGATAATTTGATTGGCGAAAAGGAAATTTCTTTGATGAAAAAAGGCAGTTTTTTGCTGAACTTGGCACGCGGACAAGTGGTTAATATTCAGGCAGTTGCAAATGCGCTGACAAGCGAAAAACTTGCGGGGGCGGCATTTGATGTCTATCCATACGAACCGGCGGCAAATGATGAAGCCTTTATTTCGCCGCTCCGAAATTTTGACAACGTCATTCTTTCGCCGCATATCGGCGGCAGCACTACGGAAGCGCAAGAAAATATAGCCGATTATGTGCCTTCAAAAATCATTGATTACATCAATTCGGGAAGCACATATTCCTCCGTGAATTTCCCAAATTTGCAACTTCCTCGTTTGCACGATGCGCATCGTTTGATACATTTACACCATAATTTACCCGGTGTTTTGGCAAAAATTAACGGAACTTTGGCAAATTTTAATGTAAATATTGTCGGACAATATCTCAAAACGAACGACAAAGTCGGTTACGTCATAACGGACGTAGACCGCGCCTACGACAGTGATTTGACGACGGCTTTAAAAGCGATTCCGGATACGATTCGTTTTCGCATTTTGTACTAATTTTTCCTGCATTTCCGCCAACATTGTACCGCAAACTCATTTTTCGTCGAAAATTTTTGTTGCGGTACAATGTTTTTTTTTCCATTCTTGTGATAATTATTTATTGTAAAATATTGAATTTCAGTTGTTTGTGATTTTTCAAACAAGGACTAAAGACGGTTTCTTTCTTTTCCGAAATTTTTTATGCAGCTTTTAAAACACCTAATTCTCCAACCGCTTCATTACGATTTGCCGTTGCGTCGCACTGCCGTAAAATTTTTTTTGTAAAAATTTTGCATTTCAAAATAAGGCTTTTACCTTTGCGTTGTTTTAGAATTAGTCTAAATAAAAATTACAATCATGTTGAAGTTCACAAAAATCTCTTGGATTTTATTAGGGGCAATTTGTATTTTTGCCTCATGCGACAAAAAAGAAAACAGCGAAAATACCCCTGTTTTGAACATTCCGAAAACCTACGAAACGATTGAAAACGTCAATTTCGGCGGTCAAACGCAGCGATTGGATATGGCGGAGGAGCTTTCTGCTTATATGAAATCGGCAACAAACGGGACAGTTTTGGACGAAAACAAGTTGATAAATATGTTTGAAAACAAAAACAACCCGTTTTCAAAAAGCTATGATGCAAGCAAAAAGTTAAGCGATAAATGTTTTGCGCCTGATTTGACATTCTTTTACGATTATTTTAAAATTTTAGCCCAAAATTCACAATCAAAAACCGGCGGCAAAAACGGTACTGCGGGCATTGTGGCGAGCAAAGACGGTTCAAAAAAATATCTTTTCAATGAAAATGGCTTCGAATTCATTCAGTTGATTGAAAAAGGCATTATGGGAGCTGTTTTTTATTATCAGGCAACAGGCGTTTATTTAGAAACTGACAAAATGAGCGTCGACAACACCACCGTTAAACCGGGGGAAGGCACGACGATGGAACATCATTGGGACGAGGCTTTCGGTTATTTCGGCGCACCCTTAACGTTTCCGACGACGGCAACCGGCGCGCGTTTTCACGCGAAATATGCAAATTCTCGCAATGAAGTTTTGAAATGCAACGAAAAAATTATGGCAGAAGGCTTTTTGAAAGGCAGAGCGGCAATTTCAGCTAAACAAATTTCGATGCGTGACGAGGCGATTAAAATCGTGCGTTCTGAGTGGGAAAGAGTCATAGCTTCTTGCGCAATTTCATATTTTAACGGAGCAAAACGCGATTTTGCCGATGATGCCTTGCGCAATCACCAACTTTCTGAAGCAATTGCTTTTGTAGAAATGTTAAAATATAATCCGACAAGAAAAATTACGCCCACACAAATTGAGGCTTTGAAAAGAAAATTGGGGTATAATTTGTATGAAATTTCAGCCGCAAACATTGTCGAAACGCGCGATGAACTTTCTAAAATCATTGGATTGGACGAGGTTAAAGAAAAATTATAGTCCTCTTTTGTACCACAGGTTGCCTTTAGCCTGTGGTATTTTTTAACAATTTTTTAGCAAATTCGACTTCTTTCATCAATTCTGCAAACGGCGGAATATTTTCGTCGCGCTCAATAATCACCCCCTTCGGAGCGCATAATTCGAGTGCCGTTTTAGTCAATTCCCAAACTTCTTTGGCAATACTGTTTGAATGGCTGTCTATCAAAAGCCCGCCCGAAAGCATATATCCGCCCGCAAGGTGCATCTGCACAATGCGCGCATGAGGGAGATTCCGAATAAAATTTTCCGCACTGAAATTGTGATTGTACGCATTCGTATAGACGTTTGTAACATCAAGCAACATGCCGCAATCATTTTGTTCCAATAAAAGTTGAATAAATTCGGACTCGCTCATTTCGGATTGCGGAAAATAAAAAGGCACGGTAATGTTTTCCAAAATTAAGGGCGTGTCG
Source organism: Bacteroidota bacterium (assembly GCA_052033485.1). Taxonomy (GTDB): domain Bacteria; phylum Bacteroidota; class Bacteroidia; order Cytophagales; family Bernardetiaceae; genus JBPOJO01. Next base: position 16,330 of record JBPOJO010000723.1, read on the forward strand.
GTCATTTTTTGCATTTCCGCAATGTTTTTTTGAAAAATTTGCAAACTTTCTCGCGAAAAAATAACCGGCGAAAGATGCCCGATATTGATATTTTCGTGCTTCGTAAAAGCAATGTGCTCGCTCCAATAAGGGGGATTAATCCTTTTGATGAGCTTCGCAAATTCCGCCGCATAATGTTTGTCAAGTCCGCAGGCACTGCCTAAAGAGAGGTCAAGTCCGTGCGGAATGAGGCAAAACTGCTCGCGTAATAAATCCAATTCGCGCAATTTATATTTATCGGCAAACATAAAATGGTCTGCCGTTATTTCCAAAAAATCTACCGAACCGGTATTTTGAAATAAATCTTGTTTGAATTGGGTGCGAAAACCTACTCCGACCCCCAAAAAGGGAATATTTTTTATCATTTTTTATTGCAAATTATTAACAGGGACAATTAAACCGACCTCACTGCCGAGACCCGCCGAAACAATTCCGACGACCTCAAATTTTCCGTTATTGAGCGCGAAAACCGGACCGCCCGAATTTCCCTGCGCAAAATTTCTGTTCGTAACATTGATAAGATTTCCGGTTAAGCCGTCTTGTGCGACGACTGCTTTGCTGAAAAGCGGCTTAACTAAACCCTTGTTTTGCAATGCTTTACCGTAGGAATAACCTAAAATATACAATTCTCTGCCTGCTTTCAGATTTTTTGCCAATGTAGGATTTGCGTTGACTTCGGATAGGGTTTTTGTTTGAACATAAGCCCAATCCGTTGCGTTGGGCAAGGCATATTTCACTTTGACCGGTTCGCCGTCCATCAAAACAATGCCGGGTTTGTCGGGGCTGTCATCAAACTTAACTTGCTCATTTGTAAAGGAAAACGATTTTCCGGAGGGCGAGGACGCTCTGAACTCGGCATGAACTTTTCCGCCCAAAAGTTCGGCGGCGTTTGCCATCAAAAGACTTTCGGGGTCTTTTCCTTCGCCTTTAATGTAACGCCAACTTTGAATAACATGCCTTGCCGTAACAAATTTGCCGTCGCTGAGCAAAAAGCCCGTTCCCGTCCAATTTGCCTCCAAAGGCACGTAATCTCCGCTCGGCATTTTAACGCGCAATTTCATTAATTGAATAAAAAAAACATCTTTTTTAGGCAAAAGTGAAACAATATTTTCCTCCCCTTTTTGTCCCGATACCTCTCCTTCTACCCGAATGTTGATTTGGTCAATATTTTTTTCAAGGCTCGATAATTTATTGCTCAGCAGTTCGTTTTGGCTTTGCATGGACTTTAATTGACTTTCGTAACGCACACGAAGCGATTCCATTTGCGATACTAAGGCAATGCTGTCGCGCATTCTTGTCGAACGCTCGTTTTTTGAAATTTGTTTAATTTCGTTATTTTGTTGCGAAATAATGTCAGATTGCCTTTTGTGCAACCACAAAAGCGTAGAAAAAGCAGGGACAAATGCGAGTAAAATCAGAAACATGAACGAATTTCGGTAGGCGCGCATAGATTGATTGAGCCAAAGTCCGGCTTTTTCGCTTGCGGAAATTTTTTCATCTGAAATATCTCTGAAGTATTTCACTTTCGGTCCGCCGTTTGCAAATTGAATTTCATCACCGTCTTCCAAATACCAAAATTTTCTTACCGCGTTGTTATTGACAAACGTTTGGTTCGTTTCGGATAAGTTTTTCAGCACAAAATTATCGCCCTCACGGTACACAGCGGCATGTCGACGGCTGACAACTTGTTTTCCGTCATCTAATTGAATTGCACACAATTTGCTGCGCCCGATTTCAATATAAGGCAATATTATCCTGACGACATCGCCTTTTTTGAAACGCATATAATTATCAAGCATCTGCAAACGATACGTGATGATGCGACGATTGCGCAGAAGCTTCAAATTTTCGAATACAGATGGTTTTTTATCCATAAAAGTCCGTGAAAAAATCAAAACGAAAGCCCCAAACAAAAGTTAAAAATTTAGCCAAATTGTTTTGCAAGTCGTTTGTGAAGACAGAAAACAACGCCAAAATGTTGTATCGCAAGCTATTAGCGCGCGAGCTTAACGTTATAAAATCGCAAGCTAAAGCTCGCGGTACAATCAGGCTCGCAAGCTAAAGCTCGCGGTACAATCAGGCTCGCAAGCTAAAGCTCGCGGTACATTCAGGCTCGCAAGCTAAAGCTCGCGGTACATTCAGGCTCGCAAGCTAAAGCTCGCGGTACATTCAGGCTCGCAAGCTAAAGCTCGCGGTACAATCAGGCTCGCAAGCTAAAGCTCGAAGTACATTCATGCTCGCAAGC
>JBPOJO010000109.1:0-2922 GCA_052033485.1 Bacteroidota bacterium
TAATTTGCGTGCAAAAATAGAAAAAAATGAATATCGAATTTAACAAAAACGAAGATAACCTGAAACAACTTTTGTTTCAATTAAAATCCCGAAGTGAAAAAGTCATGCAGGGAGGCGGCGCGAAAAAAATTGAAAGTGAGCACAAAAAAGGCAAAATGACCGCACGCGAGCGCATTGCTGCCCTTGCTGACGAAGGAAAACCGCTTTTGGAAGTCGGCTTATTTACCGCCGAAGGCATGTATGAAGAAGTCGGCGGCTGTCCGTCTGCGGGTGTTGTCATAGTCATCGGATACATCGCCGGGCGGCAGTGCATCATCGTTGCAAATGACGCAACCGTGAAAGCAGGGGCTTGGTTTCCGATGGCGGCGAAGAAAAATCTCCGCGCACAAGAGATAGCGATGGAAAATCGCCTTCCGATAATTTACCTTGTCGACAGCGCGGGCGTGTTTTTGCCGATGCAAAATGAAGTTTTTCCCGATAAAGAACATTTCGGCAGAATTTTCAGAAATAATGCGGTCATGTCTTCCGAAGGAATTTTGCAAATTGCTTGCATTATGGGCAGTTGTGTTGCCGGCGGCGCGTATTTGCCCATCATGTCTGACGAGGCGTTAATTGTCGAAGGAACCGGAAGTGTGTTTTTGGCGGGTCCTTACTTGGTCAAATCAGCCGTCGGAGAAGACATTGATGCGGAAACATTGGGCGGCGCGACTACTCATTGTGAAATTTCGGGCGTTACCGACAACAAATATCCCGACGATGCTTCCGCATTAAAAGCTATCAGAAGTTATGTTGATAAAACCGGTCATTTTGAAAAAGCGGGTTTTGACCGCGTTGCACCGGTTGCGCCGAAAAAAGACCCGAAAGAAATTTACGGAATCTTGCCTTCCGACCGCACAAAACCTTATGATATGTTTGACATCATCGAAAGGCTGACTGACGATTCGATTTTTGAGCAATATAAAGAAGGCTACGGAAAAACGATTATCTGCGGTTACGGGCGTGTTGACGGTTGGGCAGTCGGTATTGTGGCAAATCAACGAACAATTATGCGCAATAAAAAAGGTGAAATGCAAATGGGCGGAGTCATTTATTCCGATTCTGCCGATAAAGCGGCGCGTTTCATCATGAATTGCAATCAAAAACGTATTCCTTTGGTTTTTCTCCAAGACGTAACCGGTTTTATGGTCGGAAGTCGTTCGGAGCACGGCGGAATCATTAAAGACGGCGCAAAAATGGTCAATACGATGGCAAATTCTGTTGTGCCGAAATTCACATTCATTGTCGGCAATTCATTCGGAGCCGGCAACTATGCGATGTGCGGAAAGGCGTATGACCCGCGTCTGATATACGCATGGCCTACGGCGCAAATGGCGGTTATGAGCGGTGCCTCGGCTGCAAAAACGCTTTTACAAATCAAAATTGCGTCATTGCAGGCAAAAGGGCAAACCATTACGCCCGAACAAGAGGCTGAATTGCTTAAAGAAGTTACGGAGAAATACAATTCCGAACTTTCTCCTTATTATGCGGCTTCTCGTTTGTGGGTCGACGGAATTATTGACCCGCTCGATACGCGAAAAGTAATTTCGATGGGGATTGAAGCTGCTAATCATGCTCCGATTAAAAAACGCTTTAATGTCGGCGTTTTGCAAGTATAAAAACTGTGCATGAAGGCTTTTTTTGCAATTTTTTTGCAAAAAAAGCCTTTTTTGCTCTGTATTGCGAGCTTTGCGCTTTGTATCTATCAGCTTGCGTTGTAAAATGCCGCAGACAAAAGTCTTTGAAAAAAAACGCAAATAATTCCGTATGAAAAATATTCTTTTGGTCGCTTCTAATCCGCCGGGAAAAGTGGATTTGAAGCTGATAAATTCCGAAGTCGGCAAAATTTACGAAAATACTTCGGGTTGGGCAAAAATTACGCCCTTGCATCAGCCCACAATAGCCGTTATTCAGGATGAGGTTCCCCTTCACGGCGAGTCTAAGTACGACATTGTACATCTTGCAGGGCACAACAGCGAAGCGGGTTTTTACTTTTGTGATATCAACTTGAGAAAACCCGAACCGCTCAATCACGAAGGCTTTAAAACACTTTTTAACGTGCAAAATCCTCCCGAATTGGTGGTATTGAATGCTTGCACGACGCAAGAAATTGCGGAGGCAATCATGGACATTGTCCCCTACATTATTTATACGAGCGTAAATATTCCGGACAAGATTGCACTTGAATTTTCTGACGCTTTTTATCAATATGCCAAAGATTTTAGCGAAAAACTCACTGATGAGTGTTACAGAATGGCTTTTGCCGAAGCGGTCAGGCGTACACGTATGCACAATGCCTCGGAAGAAACTTTTCTTTTTTATGTCAATTACGGAAAGGAAAAACTCAACGGTCTTGAATTTTTGGACGGAAAAACCGCTCAATTGACTCAAAAGGAGCGCGACATTTTGAAACCTGCTGCGGAAGATGAATTTCCGAAAATCATTCAAGGCAAGGATATACCGAAATTGCCGCTTTCTTTTGTTCAAAAATTGTGCAGAAAAGATGATTTTGATACCAAAAAAGCCTTTGAAAATGCCAATTTACTTTATTATTACAGCAATTATCTCGAAAAATCTTTTCACTTGGCTTTTGAACCGCATACCGTCAATAGGGAGGAGTACGCGGAAAATACTTTTTCGCAAGCGAAGGCAAATTGTGATGTGTTTAAGTATCGCGAGGAGATTTTAAAAGATTTGAAAAAAGGCGGGCGATATCGGCATATTCTCACTGCCGATTCGGGCGGCGGAAAATCATTTGCGCTTGCCATCTTGTTTGTTTTTTTGCTGAAAAAGCTGCCGACACAATAAATTCTTTTTATTCCGACCCCTGCCGCTTTGAGTTTGACCGACGATTGGGACAAAAACCAAAAAAACGATACCCTTGTC
>JBPOJO010000714.1:0-7346 GCA_052033485.1 Bacteroidota bacterium
GCAAAGATAGGTTTTTTTTTCAAAAAATGTCGCTTCGCTGTATTTTTTGCGGTGTGTAGGGTTAAACTTATGCTCATTTTTTGAGCTTACAGACGTACTTTAAGTATTCATAATCTGAACAGGTTAAGCAGAAACCGATTTTTTCTTTAAAATAAATCCTATAAAAGAAGTATAATCTTTTCCCTTCATGTCTGTTCAGATATGATAACTTATAAATTTTTATTCCCGTATTGATTTTGTGTTTTTTACCAAAAGGAACGCAAGTGTATTTAATTTTTAAATATACCTCTCCCTTTTTTACAGAAATTTTTTCTTTGAATTTGAGCTTGTCAAAAAAAGGAAATTCCCAAAACTGCCCATTGTTTAAGTCTTCCAAAGCAACGTTTATAATTGCTTTTTCAGCCCTATTGTACAGAAAAAATGCTTTTCGCACTGACATAGTGCCGTCTTGAACTTCTCCCCATGTTTCTATACCGAAAATATACTCCGAAGAATTAATTTTTACAAATTCTTTTATTTCTCCAAAATTGATGCCTTTTTTCCAACGCCTGTCCCAAGTAAAAGTGTTTTTGTCTTTCTTTGACATAAATTCAAAGTCTGTAACGAAGTCTTTGAAATGAAAAGAAGTGTCCGACGTGTCAAATTTTACAAGAAAATCCCGTGAAACAAATAAAGTGTCAGGTGTTGCTGCCAACTTGTTAGAAAAAGATAAACTTGTGAAGGCAAAAAAAAGAATAAGAAAAAATGTTTTCATTTTAGAAATTTAGGAACGGAAAAAAAATGCAAGATTTTTTGATATTAATTATCAAAAAAGTTGATAAATAAGGTTTTAACTGTTGCATGTATGGCAATCAAGTCTTTCTTTAGTCTTCTTTTTTTAGCAAAATAAGTCCAAGACAAATCCTTTTTTTGCTTTTTTTTGAAAATGAAAGCTTTATCATATTTGTTTCATTCTTCAAAAGTAATCCTGAGCGATTTTTAACAGAATAAACAATGATAGAGGTGTCATATTGACATTTTACGGAAAGAATGGGCGAAGATTCATTTTTGTAAAGAAAGCGAACCCCATACTTGCCTTTAGGAAGTTCGCTAAAAGTATATACGAACTTTCTTTTTTTAACACTAAGAAACAAAACATCAACAAATTTGTAACCGGGTATCGAATATTTCGGATGCAGACATCCAAAGCCGTAAAAATATTCGTCATTACACTTCTGTGCGCTTCCTCTTCTTATTGAAAAAAGAAAAAAGAAAATTAATAAAAAAAGGAAAATGTATTTATTCATAGCTTATTTTTTTAACATTCATTAAAAATACTTAAAAAAATTATCACTTTTGCTTGTAATTAAAAAACTTGCAAACAGTTGTTTTGCTTTGTTCAATGATTATTCAATTTTCCATTCTTCGTCATTATCAAGAGGAGCTTCCATGAAATGCTCAAAATACTCTTTACTTCTTGATTTAGTGAAAATAATTTTCTTTTTGTCAAGTGAAATTTGATATTCTTCAATTGTTTCAACGACTTTAATTCTGCCGATTTTGTCAGTATATTGGTCATAATATTTTCTTATTCGTGTTTTTATTTTAAAATCGCTTGTGATGATTGAATTTATCTTAATTCTGTTATCTTTCCACGGATGATATTTGAAAACTAAGTATTTTGTAAGCGGATTACCTTTGTCATCATACAAATAAATCCACTGTTCGAGAGTATTCGTTCCAAATTCCCGATTTACACTCAGAAGACACAATGAGTCTGAAATAGTTATCTTTTTTCCGTATATATATTTAATTGAATGTCCGTTATAACCGTAATACATACCACTTGACTCGAAACGATTTATAAATTTTTCAAAAAAAAATGCTCCTTGTTCATACAACGTCTCTTTATCAAAAAATCTTGTAAAAACATCAGTGTTTTTTCTTGCCTCGTAAGGTAAGGTTGCCTCTTTAAACTTGCTCGAAAAATCCAAAAAAGATATTTTGTCAGTGTTTTGAGCACTAAGGCTTGTTTGATAGCAAATGATAAGAAGGAAAACAGTCCAAAAAAAATTATTTATCATCTTCTTTCTTGATTCTTTGTGCAAAGATAGGTTTTTTTCAAAAAATTTCGCTCTCTTGTATTTTTTTTAAATCAAAGCGTCCGTAACCAAATGACCGTCAAATATATGCACAACTCTTTGCGCATAACTTGCATACGCCTGCGCGTGCGTAACCATGACGATGGTCGTGCCTTTTTGGTTTAATTTTGACAAAAGTTGCATCACCATTTGCCCGTGTGCAGAATCAAGATTGCCGGTAGGCTCGTCAGCCAAAATCACGTCAGGATTCGCGACAACTGCCCTGCAAACTGCCGCCCTTTGCTGCAAGCCGCCGGAGAGTTGCTGCGGGAAAAAATTCATTTTGTGCACAATATCCATGTTTTCCATACTTTCACAGACAATTTTTCGACGATTCTCTTTGCTCATTTTAGTATAAAGTAAGGGAAGCTCTATGTTTTCAAAAACCGTCAATTCATCTATAAGGTTAAAATTTTGAAAAATAAAACCGATATGATTGCGCCGAAGATGCGTACGCTGATTTGCCGAAAGCAAAGCAACACGCTGACCGATAAAATAAAAATCGCCCGAAGTTGCCGTGTCCAACAAACCGAGAATGTTCAACAAAGTGGATTTGCCGCAGCCCGAAGGACCCATCACCGCCACAAATTCACCCTTTTCGATTTGCAAATCTATGCCGTCAATCGCGACTGTCGAAACATCTTTATTAAAATAGACCTTTCGTAATTCTTTGATATAGAAAATATTAGACATGAATTTTTATTCAAATTTTTTTGATTGCGCAAATTAAAAATACAGTATTTGTGCAAAAATACGAAAAATACCTAAAAATCTACAACGGAATATTTGTTGACAGTTTGACAGTTTTTTTTACGGAAAAAAATGACAATTTTTAAACAAATTTTATGCAAAGTGCTTAAAAAAACTGAAAGCAAGGCAATTTTGAGCTTCGGCTTGCGAAAAATTCTCCTGTTTTTTTTTCTCAAGCTCAAAATACTGAAAAAAATCAGCATCTTTGCAAAAAAACTAAACAATTTTGACATGGATTATCCAAACTGCCCTAAATGTAAAGGAAATAACACATATTCCGACGAAAATAATTTCATTTGCCCCGATTGTTTTCACGAGTGGAATCCGACTGCTGAAACTGAAATCACCGAAAATGACGGTAAATTAATCGTCAAAGATGCAAGCGGGACAATTTTGCAGGACGGCGACACCGTTGTTACGATTAAAAATTTGCCGCTGAAAGGCAGTTCGCAAACCATCAAAGCAGGGACAAAAGTGAAGAAAATTCGTCTGACGGAGGGCGACCACAACATTGCTTGCAAAATTGACGGCTTTGGGGAGTTGGCTTTAAAGTCTGAATTTGTGAAAAAAGCCTAATTTTTTGCAAATTTTATCGACCTCCGATATTTGTTGTAAATTTTATTGTGAAAAATAAATTCAACTGCCCTTTCAATCTCCTCACAAACAGCACTTAAAACATTGTTTAACAGGCGTTTGTGAAAAAATCAACGGCAAGAATTTTTTGTCTTGACAAAGATAAATTTTTATTTAATCGCTGAAAAAAAATGGAATTTAAGATTCACTCCTCATATACGCCCACAGGCGACCAACCGGAGGCGATTCGGCTACTTACCGAAGGCGTTCTCGCCGGTGAAGCCTGCCAAACGCTTTTGGGTGTTACCGGCTCCGGCAAAACTTTTACGATTGCCAACGTGATTGAGCGGGTAAAAAAGCCGACTTTGGTCATCAGCCACAACAAAACTTTGGCTGCACAGCTTTACAGTGAGTTTAAATCATTTTTTCCTAAAAATGCGGTTGAATATTTCATTTCTTACTATGATTATTATCAGCCCGAATCCTACCTTCCGGCGACGAATACGTACATCGAAAAAGATTTGAAAATCAATTCGGAAATCGAAAAATTGCGCCTTCGTGCGACTTCCTCTTTGCTTTCCGGACGAAGTGATGTGATTGTTGTTGCGTCGGTTTCTTGTATATACGGTTTGGGGAATCCCGTTGAGTTTTCAAAAAATGTTTTGGTCATTAAAATAGGGCAAAAAAAATCGAAAAAACAGTTGCTCGAAGACCTTGTGAGCATCATGTATATGCGTGCGGAGCAGGATTTTGTTTCGGGAACTTTCAGGGCAAAAGGCGATACGGTGGATATTTTTTTGGCGTATGATGATTTGACTTTTCGGGTTTATTTTTTTGATGATGAAATTGAAGCCATACATCGTTTTGATGTCGAAACAGGCAAAAAAATCACCGATGAACCCATTTTGACCATATTTCCCGCTAATCTTTTTGTTACGAGCCGTGATTCTTTGCAAGATGCAATGATAAGAATTGAGGCGGATTTGGACAAACAAACGACATTTTTGGAGAGTGAAGGGAAGTTTGCGGAAGCCGAAAGATTGCGCGAGCGAACGATGAATGACTTGGAAATGATTGACCAAATGGGTTATTGTTCAGGCATAGAAAATTATTCGCGGTACTTCGACGGGCGCGAAGCCGGCGCACGTCCTTATTGCCTTTTTGACTATTTCCGTGAAAATTTTTTGCTTGTTATTGACGAGAGTCATGTTACACTGCCGCAGTTTCGTGCGATGTTTGGGGGCGACCGTTCGCGAAAAATTAACTTGGTTGAATACGGTTTTCGTCTGCCTTCCGCGCTCGATAATCGCCCCTTGACTTTTAACGAATTTGAAAGTTTGAGCAAACAAACCGTTTATGTGAGTGCAACACCGGCGGATTATGAGTTGCAACAATGCGCCGGTGTGGTTGTTGAGCAAATTATTCGCCCTACGGGACTGCTCGACCCCTTAATAATTGTTAAACCAAGTCTTCACCAAATTGACGATTTGCTCGACGAAATTGATAAAGCGACAAACAATGGTTTCCGAACGCTTGTTACAACTTTAACAAAACGAATGGCGGAGGAGCTTCACGCCTATTTTGAGCGCGTCGGTTTGAAGTCGCAATATATGCACTCCGACACCAAAACTTTGCAAAGAATTGAAATTATTCGCTCTTTGCGATTGGGCGACATAGACATTTTGATTGGCGTAAATATGCTGCGCGAGGGTTTGGATTTGCCCGAAGTTGCCCTTGTTGCGATTTTAGACGCAGATAAAGAGGGTTTTTTAAGAAATGAAAAATCGCTCATTCAAACCATCGGACGCGCCGCCCGCAACAGTGAAGGCAAGGTTATTATGTACGCCGACAAAATTACGCCCTCGATGGAAAGGGCAATTTCGGAAACGTATCGCAGGCGAAAATTGCAAGAAGAATACAATGAAAAACACGGAATCGTGCCGCAAACGGTCAAAAAATCCATTGAAAATATTTTACAACAAACTTCTGTTGCAGATGCGAATAACAAAGATAATTACTTTTTTGAGAAAAAAGCTTCCGTGGCAGATGACCCTGTCGTTAAAAAAATGAACGCAAAACAATTGGATAAATTGATTCGGGAAACCAAAAAAGACATGGAAAAGGCAGCAAAAGACTTCGACTTTTTGGAAGCAGCAAGGTTGCGCGACGAAATGTATGATTTGCAAAAATTGAGAGATGAAAAGGAGGGCTAAAAATCCCTTTTTTCTGAGGCATAAAATTGCAAAAATTAATGATTTGTAAACAAAAATTAATAACTTTCTGACCTAAATCAGCAAACAAAAACTATGGCTTTATTTCGTCATTCGATTGTCAAAAAATACCTTGCCGACTTGGACAAAAACCTTGTAGCGGAAAAATACGCCGCATACAAAAAACATTTTCTCAACGCCAAAACGCAAGAAAATATCCGAAACAGCAAGGAAGAAGAATATCAAGAAGGCTTTTTGACGGACTTGTTTGTTTTGCTGCTCGGCTATACCAAAAAACCAAGCCCTGATTTTAACTTAATTGTCGAATCCAAAAACGCCAAAGACAGCCGAAAAGCTGACGGCGCGATTGTTTTTGAGGACAATATTGTTGCGGTCATTGAGTTGAAAGGCACAAAATCCGTAGATTTTCGCAAAATTGAAGAACAGGCGTTTGGCTACAAAAATAACCAAACGGATTGCACTTATGTCATTACTTCCAATTTTGAAAAACTCCGTTTTTACATTGATAATGCCGTAGAATTTATCGAATTTAACCTTTTTCACCTCAACGAAAAAGATTTTGAAATGCTTTACCTCTGCCTTGCACATGAAAGCATCAAAGCCAATTTGCCCAAAATTATCAAACAAGCCTCTGCCGCACAGGAAGCAAATGTTACGCGCGAACTTTACAAAGATTATATCGCTTTTAAAAATGATTTATTTCAAAATTTGCGCAAAAATAACCCGCAATTTGATGCTTTACTTTTATTCAAAAAATCCCAAAAACTCTTAGACCGATTTTTGTTCCTCTTTTTTGCCGAAGATAAGGGACTTTTGTCGCCAAATTCGACACGTGAAATTTTAAAAAGTTGGGAACATTTCAGAAATTGGAATCACAAAATATCACTTTATCAAACGTATATTCAATTTTTCAATTTCATTAATTCGGGCATAAAAACGCAAGGATTAGACGTTTTTGCTTACAACGGCGGACTTTTCGCGCCCGATGATTTGTTAGATAATGTCCTTATTGACGATGATTTGCTTTATCGCCACACCGAAAAAATGTCGGCGTATGATTTCGACAGTGAAATTGATGTCAATATTTTAGGGCATATTTTTGAAAATTCCCTTTCCGAAATTGAAGAAGTTGCTGCCGAATTGAGCGGTGAAAAAATTGAAAAAACACAAGCAAAACGCAAAAAAGACGGTGTTTTTTATACCCCAAAATTCTTCACGAATTACATCATAGAAAACACGCTCGGCAAGATATGCAGGGCGAAAAAAATTGAAATCGGCATCGAAGACGAAGCCTATTTTCAAGACAAAAAACGAAGCAAAGCCCAACATGATGACTTAATCGGCAAACTTAATACGTACCGAACGTGGTTAAAATCGCTGACAATTCTCGACCCTGCTTGCGGAAGCGGTGCGTTTTTGAATGAGGCTTTAACTTTTTTGGTTGCCGAATACGAATATATTGACCAATTAGAGGCAAAACTTTACAAAGAAACGATGACGTTTCCCAATTACGGCAAACACATTTTGGAAAATAACCTTTTCGGCGTGGACATCAACGAAGAAAGCGTAGAAATTGCAAAACTTTCCCTTTGGCTGCGTACCGCAAAAAAAGGCATCAAGCTCAACGACCTCAACAACAATATTAAATGCGGCAATTCCTTAATCAGCGACC
>JBPOJO010000288.1:0-4324 GCA_052033485.1 Bacteroidota bacterium
CCGTGTCCCGTGCAATCCAAAACGGCAATAAATTTATAGTCGTCAATTTCTGCACACCAATAAAAGTCGCCCGAAACAATGTCGCGTGGTTTGAAAAGGACAAAAGAATCCCCGAAAACTTGCACAACTTCCGATGCCGAAGGTATAATAGCTTCCTGAATCCTGAGCGCGTACCTGATGCTGTCGGTGATTTTTTTGTTCGCCTCTTGCATCAATTCGTTTGTTTCTTCTGCTTTTTCTTTTTCTTTTCTAAGTTCATGCGTGCTTTCGCGTACTTTTTGCTCCAAAATGCGGTTATTCCTTTCAGTTCTTCTGACACGAACTTTGTAAAAAATAAAAACAAAAGCCAAAAACAAAGCGACGGCAATTAAAATGACAAATTTTTGTTTGTAAAAAGGAGGGTGAATGACAATTTTGAGCGTAATGGGCGTTTCGTTCCAAACACCGTCCGAATTTGAACCTTTTACTTTTAAGGTATATACCCCCTCGTCAAGGTTCGTATATTTTACTTCATTTGCCGTAGTTATTGTCCAATCCGTGTCAAAGCCTTCCAAAAGGAATGCGTAGCGATTATTGTCGGGCAAACTGTAATGCAAAGCGGCAAATTCGACAGTAAAATCCCTTTCGAGAAAGAATAGTTCAATTTCTTCCGTAACACTGATGTGTTGTTTTAAAACAGAAGTATCGCTGATGACAACCTCTTTATTGGCAACTTTGAAGTTTGTAAAAACGACTTTCGGTATATACGGATTTTCTTTAATTCTGTCGGGATAAAAATAATTCACCCCGTTAATTCCGCCGAAAAACATTTCACCGTTTTTGGCAATAAAATAAGCACCGTAATTAAATTCGTTGCTTTGTAAGCCGTCATGCGCCGTGTAACTTCTGAAAGTACTTGTTTGCGGGTCGAATCGCGAAAGTCCTTTGTTCGTACTCATCCATACATAGCCCTTATCATCAATCAAAACGCCATAAACGACGTTGTTCGGCAAGCCGTTTTTTTCAACAAAATGTTCAAATTTACCTGTTTTGACGTTGAGTTTGTTTATGCCGCCGCCGAAAGTCGGTATCCAAATATTCCCCTCGCGGTCTTCTGTAACAAGAAAGGCTTGGTCAGAACTGAGTGTAGATTTATCGCCGACAGTGCGGTTGTAGCGAATGAACGTTTTGGTCGCAGGGTCATATTTATTGATTCCTTTTCCGTAAGTGCTAATCCACAAATAACCTTTACTGTCGGCAAAAACGCCGCGTATCTTGTTGTTAGACAAGCCGTTAGGGTTATTCGGGTCGGCTTGAATACGCGTAAAACGCTCCTCGCCGCGCAAGTACATACAAAGCCCGTTTGCTTCAGTGCCAATCCACACATTTCCGCGCCTGTCTTGTGTGATGTTTCTGATAAAATTGTCGCTGATAGTGGTCGCGTCGTCAGGGTTATTTCTGAATTTTTTCAAAAAAGCATCTTGCATTTGCAAGGTTGTATCATTTGCCGTATAGACGAATAATCCGTCTCCGCGTGTGCCAATCCAAATATGCCCGAAATTATCTTCATAAATGCAACTGATTGCATAATCAATCAAAGAATTATTAAAAGAAACGCGGTTATTTTTTCGGTCGAGAATGTGCAATCCTTTTCTCGTGCCAATCCACAATTTACCGTGTTTATCTTCACAAATGCTCCAAATAAAAGTATTGTTCCAAGTATTTTTTTCGGAAGAGCGCGGATAGACATCAAATTTGATTTTCAAACGGTCATACTTATTAATCCCAAATCCTTCCGTGCCGACCCAAATGATACCGGCATCATCTTGAAAAAGTTTAGAAATAGAGCTTGAAGAGAGAGTTTTACTGTCAGTCGGAATATTTCTGCATACTTGCGGCAACATAAAATCATCATTAACAATTCGGATTCCGTCGCTCATCATGCCTACCCACACGCGCCCGAGATTGTCGGTGATTAAATCGGCAACTCTCCAAAACCGATTGATGACAATATTAGAATCATTTGAACTTATCATTTTTTGAAAAAGTCCGTCCGCACCACCTGCCAAAAGGTTTTTTTCTTTGTCGAAAGTAATTGTTTTAATGCGCATATTGACAAAAAAAACATTTTTTCGCTCCATTAAGCCGTTGTCAAATTCGACCAAGCCGCCTTCCGTGCCAATCCAAATTCTGCCGTCTGCGGATTCTTTAATGACATTGACAATGTTGCATTTATCGCATTTCAAATCGTAGGTGATAAATTCATTTTTTTCGGCATCATATCGGCAAAAACCGTTGTCGGTGCCGACCCAAAGATTTTTTTTAGAATCCGTAAAAAGTGCTTTGATTTCGTTGGAGGATACAGTTTTGGGGTTAATCGGGTCATTCACATAAGGAGTGAATTTTTGAGCAGCGCGGTCAAAGCGATTTAAACCGACTTGCGTACCGACCCAAATAAAACCTTGTCCGTCTTCGCAAATTGATTCGATATAATTGTCGCTGAGAGAAAAATCTTCGTCGACGTTTTGTTTGTAAATTTTAAAATTTCTGCCGTTGTAGAGGTTTAAACCGTCTTTTGTGCCAATCCAAAGCATGCCTAAACGGTCTTGCATGAAGCAAAGCGGAGTGTTTTGTGAAAGTCCGTTGTTGATGTTTATTTTGTCAAAAGGAATCTCTTCATCTTGCGCTCTCAATGCGAATGTATAAACAAACGCAAAAAAAGTGAACAAGAATAAAGTAAAAAAATCCTTTTTCAGACAACTCAACATAAAATCAGTGAAATAAAATGAGAAAAACAGGTCTTCAAAATCTCTTACAATACATTCAAAAGCTGTGCCGCACAAGTAAAAAAAATATTAAAATCGCAGCCCGACAAAAAATCCGAATTGTTTTTTTTGATGAAATCAAAATCCTTGCAAAATTCTTAACTTGCCTGCATTTAAGGCGCAAAATAAGGTAAATATGCCTTTTTTTTCGACAAAAGCTGTAATACAACACGCAGCGAAATTCATAAACTAAAATCTATGGTACAAACAAAGGGCTGCCAAAGAAAATTCGGCAGCCCTTTGAAAATTAAAGCGAAATACCCATAAATGCCATGAAAGCAAGTCCCATTAAGCCCGTCGTAATCATCGTGATGCCGAGACCGCGCAAGGGAGCAGGTACGTGTGAATATTTCATTTTTTCACGAATCGCAGCCAATGCCACAATCGCAATCCACCAACCGATGCCGGAGCCGAAAGCATAAACCACCGATTCTGTAAAGCCGTATTCTTTTTGTACCATAAATAAACAAGCACCCAAAATTGCGCAATTTACCGCAATCAAAGGCAAAAAGATACCCAAAGAACTGTAGAGTGCCGGTGCGAATTTTTCGATAGCCATTTCTACGATTTGCACAATCCATGCAATCAATGAAATGAACATAATGAATTGCAAGAACGACAAGTCCACCGTTTTGAACGTAGGTCCGAGCCATGTCAACGCGCCTTCATTCAAAACGTAAGTTTGCAATAAATTACAAGCCGGTACGGTTACAAGCAAGACAAAAACGACTGCCAAACCCAAACCGAAAGCCGTAGAAACTTTTTTGGAAACCGCCAAGTAAGAACACATACCCAAAAAGTAGGCAAAAACCATGTTCTCTATAAATATTGACTTTATCCCGAGATTAAGTAAATCCATTTCAGAAAATATTAGTGCGATTCAACATATTTATTTCTCCAACGTTGCACCCAAATGATGATGCCCAAAAGCATAAAAGCACCGACAGGGTTCGTCATCAAGCCGTTTGCTTGAAAAGGAATGCCTGCCATTTCGATAATTTTTACGCCGAAAAGTGAGCCTGAGCCTAAAAGTTCGCGGAAAAATGCAATAATCATAATAATCATCGCATAGCCTAAACCATTGCCGATACCGTCCAAAATTGAATCGTATGGTTTGTTACCCATCGCGTAAGCTTCCAAACGCCCCATAACGATACAGTTCGTGATAATCAAACCGACATAAACACCGACAATTTTTGACACTTCAAAAACGTACGCTTTCAAAACTTGGTCAACCAAGATAACCATTGCCGCAACTACCGCTAATTGAATAATGATGCGAATGCGTCCGGGTATAATGTTACGAATAAGCGAAATGGCTAAATTTGACATAACCACAACGATAATTACCGAGATGGACATGACCAAAGTCGGTTCTAATTTCGCCGTAACAGCCAAAGAAGAACAAATTCCCAAAACTTGCACCGTGACGGGATTGCTGTCGTCGAGCGGGTCAGTTATCAATTTTTTTCGTCTCTTTGAAAAAAGAGCTTCGGCAGGTTTTGCTGCCACTTCTGCTG
>JBPOJO010000440.1:0-13850 GCA_052033485.1 Bacteroidota bacterium
TTTTCCCAAGCCTTTCTCCCACCAAAAAATAACTGCAACCGCATACTTTTTCCGACATCTCAATTTGCATTTCTGCCGGCGGATTTTTTTCCAAATCTTCCATTGAAGCCATATCAAGGCGGTTAAAACCGCGATTGAAAACAATTTTTCCGCCTGTTTTTAGCCGCAAACTTAATTGCACAAAAAATTCCCTGCGCAAAAATTGAGGAGGAACAGTCGAATCAAGAAAAATGTCCACAAGAATTATATCATACTGAGAAGTTTCGCTTGCAATAAATTCCTCCGCATCGGCACAAATAATGTGCAATTTTTCACCGCCCTTTATCCCAAACTCATTTTCAGCTATACAAATCACAGCCTCATCTATCTCAACCGCCCAAATTTCTGCCTTCGTTTTGTAATGATTTCTTAACATTTCAACAACACAACCGCCGCCTAAACCTAATAAAAGAATTCGCTCAGCCTTTTGAAATACGTCGTTTTCAAACATCAAAGTATCTAAAATCGTCAAAAAAATCTCCTGCAAACTGCCGTAAGAATAATTCGCATTCGCCGAATCAAGGTACTTTTTTCCGCCCGAACGCACCACCTCTAATATGCCGTTATATTTTGTCGAATAATTTTTGCTCTCAGGCATCAAAAAATTCAGTTCTGCATTGCTCAATTCAATCATCTCTATTGCTGATGTTTTAATTTTTACACTTTATAAGTTAATTTTTGACAAAAAAAGTCTATTTTGTTTGTCTATTTTTAAACTAAGCCTCTTTTGCAACAACAAGCTGCAAACTTTTTCTGTCCCCTTACTTATTTAAAAAGTCCGACCGGTTAAACAAAATTCCGCTTTTGCGCGGCACCGCGAAACGACAGTCAAATCGCTTTTTTTTGCAAAATTAAAAATTTATGCCTGAGTTTTGAAGATTTGCTATAAATTTTCCGTGTTTTTTAAAAAATTTCCCTCCTTTATTTAACGAAAAATAATTTTTCCTAAAAAATAATATCAATGAAAATTCGTTGCTCAATTCGTGTATTTTTGCAGCCTCAAAACCGCTGTCGGTTTTGTTTTATTTCACTTAAAACCGCTTTTTAGCATGAAAACAATTGTTTGCCTTTGGATTTTTCTTTTTTCCGCGCAGCACTTATTTGCCCAAAATCTCGAAGGAGTTATTCATTACACACGCGAAGTCAGTTGGGTAAAAATTCAAGAAACTCTGCCTTATTTGAGCAAAGAGGAAAAAGACCGTGCAAAACTTACATGGGGAGATGATACGTGGAAAACAAAGTATCTTCTTAATTTTGCCGACAGCAAATGCCTTTATGAAGCCGCTCCCGATGCAAATAAGTACGAAACTTACTCTTGGCGACCGCCCGTTTTTTCTTATTTTCAAAATTTTTCGGAACAAAAACGTGTCATTGTGGAGGAAACACTCGGAAAAACTTACACCGTTGATGACAGTATCGTTTGTTATCGTTGGCGCATACAAAACAAAATGAAAGAAGTTGCCGGCAAAATTTGCCTTTTGGCTGTCGCGGAGGACACCGTAAAAAAGCAAAAAATTGAGGCTTGGTTTGCACAGGATATGCCCGTCAGCGGCGGTCCCGAGCTTTTTTGCGGCTTGCCCGGAATGATTTTGGAAATCAACATTAACAACGGCTGTGTGCTCATAACAGCCGAAAAAATTGAAATGAAAAAATTGGAAGTCGCTCCAAAACCGGCAAAGAAAAAGGGCAAAAAAGTTACGAACGCTGAGTTTAATGACTTAATAGCCAAACACATAAAGGATTGCATCAAATCGTATCGCAACCCTTATTGGGCTTTGCGTTATTGATTTTCTTCTGAGGTTTTTGCATATTTACTCGGAAGAAATTGCTCTTTTTGTAACTATTTAGTCGGTTTGCCTAAGAATGCAGCGCGAGCTTTAGCCGGCGACCTTATATCCGCTTGTTGAGGATACTTTCCTTCTTAAATCCGCAAGCTAAAGCTCGCGGTACACTCAGGCTAAACAACTGCTTTATTTCTTAAAAATTCAAAAGAAATTGTCGCAGGTTCCAAACTGTGATAGTTTCGTTTTGGATTTTTAAGAAGTTTTTCCGTTTGACGATAAGCCAAATACGCAAAGCTGTTTGCCTTTATTTTTTCCGACAAAAAAAATACGTTTGACCGTTTTTTGCCTTGTTTTTGTCGAATAAATACAGTCATTAGCAGCATTTTCGGAACAAAGCGTGCATATTTGCGTAAATATTTGAAAATCAAAATACTATGACTGCCGCAACAATCAACACAAACAAAACTTTTTACAGCAACATTGAGTTTGAAAAGTTTCGTGAAATTGCCGAAAAATCCGGTTTTGATGTCGCTCCCGACATTTCGCTTATTTATGCAACCGTGAAAAGGGCAAAAGTGCTTTACGAAATCGGTCTCGGTTACGGACGTTGCCTTGACGCAATCCTTGAACGCGGTTTTGCGGGAAAGATTTATGCTTTTGACCGTGTAGAAAAATTTTCTAATGCGGCTGAAAAAAAATATGAAAAATGCAATGTCAAAATCATTCACGACGATATTTTGAACGCCGTTTTACCCGAATCGCCCGATTGCGCGCTTTGGCTTTGGTCAGGAATTATGGAACTCTCGCCGCTCGAACAGGAAGAAGCAATTTGCAAAATAGCCGACAAAATGAACAAAGGCGGCAGTTTATTCATTGAATTGCCCGCCGGAGAGATAAAAATTATCGGAAAAAAACTTGATGAGCGAAAATTTGTTGTCGAAACCGATTGGGGAAAATTGGAAGCATTTTTACCACTCGAAACCGACATTCGCAAATATGCGGAAAAAGCCGGATTCCCTGCTGTTCATTCGCTCCGCTATCTCACGCCGAAAGGTCTGAAAAGAGTTATGTACGTGCTCAATAAGTGATTGATTTTCAAATAATTATACTTTTTGCGAACGACAAAACTACAATTCTCAAATACTTAATTTTTTAGTAACTGTTAGCCCGAGTGTGCAGGAAGCAATCTTTTTGCGGTGTATAACGTTATGGTCGCAAGCAGACAGCTCGCGGTAAAATGTTTTGCAAGCCTGCTAAAAAGTTACAAAAAACAAAAAAAACATTTCGTTAGAGAAATGTTTTTTTTTGTTACAAAAATTGATTATAACCGCTCACCTGCGCAATTTTTTATTCAAGGGAAGAAATTTTTTTAGCAAAATGCAACAGACTTGTGTTTTTTTTCGAACTTTGCGGCAAAATTCAAATATGATGAAGTTATTTTTTCATTTCACTTTCAAAATGCTCATGCTGTTGGCTGTTTTGCTCACCGGCAATTCTTGCAAAAAAGCTGAAGATAATGATTTTTTTCGCCTCAAAATTGTCGTCGTTGACAAAGACGATAATCCCGTTGAAGGCGCGGCTGTAAAAATTTTCTTTGATGAAAATGAAATGCTCGACGACATTAAAATGCTCGAAGAAGTAAAAACCGACAGAGGCGGAAACGCTTATTTTACCCTTGTGCACCCATTTTACACCAAATATTACCTTGATGTTGCAAAAGACGAAATGAATAATTGGCGCGGGAAAAACAGTGTCGAACTGCAAAGAGGCATTTTGAACGAGCACAAAATTTATATCGAAGAAAGTCTCGAAACCATGATTGGCGGCAAAAAGGAAAAAGAGTGGGTTTTGGTCAAATATCTTTTCAACGGCGACGAGGGAGTCGGCTGTACCTTTAATACCCGAAATGTCTTTTTTTCTTACGGATTTTACGATGTTTATGCGACTGACAGCGATGATTGTTCGCGTCCGAACGCCTTTCTTGCAAGTGACCGTTGGGTCATTTCGCCCGACAGAAAAGCCATACATTCAGGCTCTTTGATAAACCCTGTGGTGCGTCAAATCAAAGAAATCAACGGCAAAAGAATGATTTTGGTCAGGGATTTAACGCAAGTGGTCATTGAAGAAACTTACGAAATCAAATGAATCGGCAAACCTTAGTCAATAATATTTTTCAAAAATCTTCTTTCCTCTGCGTAGGTTTGGACACGTACGCGGGGGATTTGAATTTTTGGGACAAATCTTTTCCGCTTGCGTGGCAAAAAGTGCTTGATTTTAACAAGGCAATCATTGATGCAACGGGTGATTATGCTGTTTCATACAAAATTAACGCCGCTTTTTATGAAATTTTAGGAGAAACGGGTTGGCGTGCGATGGAGGAAACATTGGCTTATATCGGAAAGGATTTTTTTAACATTGCCGATGCCAAAAGGGGCGATATAGGCAACACATCTTCATATTACGCGCGGGCTTTTTTTGAAAATTTTTCCTTTGATGCCGTAACGGTTGCGCCCTACATGGGTGCGGATTCGGTCATGCCGTTTTTGCAAATCAAAGACAAATGGACGATAATTCTTGCCCTCACTTCAAACGCCGGCAGCAGCGATTTTCAAACATTGCGCACGGAAAACGGCGGTTTTTTATATGAAGAAGTGATGCGAAAAAGTGAAGATTGGGGCGCAAACCCCGAAAATTCGATGTTCGTCATTGGGGCAACAAAGGCAGAACAATTTGCCGAAATTCGCAAGATTGTCCCCGAACATTTTTTGCTCGTGCCCGGTGTAGGAGCGCAAGGTGGCGATTTGGCACAAACCGCAAAACGCGGCTTAAACAAAGATGCCGGTTTATTGGTCAACCTCTCTCGCGGAATAATTTTTGCCGAAAAGAGCCAAAATTTTGCAAGTGCGGCACGTACAGCAGCCCAAAAAACAAGAGATGAAATGGCAGAATTATTGGACAAATACGCACGGTAAGAATTTGCGAAAATAATTTAGTAAAAATGCCGAAACCCTTGCTTCTTTCCTCACAAACATCACTTAAACCCTTGTTTAACAGTTGTTTGTGGGGACAGAAATAAGCGTAAAGGTATGTTCTTACTGTTTGTCCGAGTGTACTGTAAGCTATCAGCTTGCGATTTATAACGTGAGGAGCAAGTTAACTACTTGTGATACAATGTTTTGCAAGCCGTATAAATAATTACGAAAAAAATAATTTTTATAAAAAAATTGGAAATTTAGTTTCATCTGATTAAATTGCATTAGTAATAGAAAAATCGCCCTTTTGGGGGACTTGCTCGACGACTTTTCAAACCGAGTATAGTGATTTCCCTGACCTTGCTTTTTCTGTCTTACGCAAACGGCACTTTTTTGTGTTTTTTTGTTATGTTTGGGGAATAAATGCGAATAAAATCTTGAATAACATCGCTTTGAAGTCATTTACTTTTGTCAGAAGGATTTTGCACTATTGCAGACTGTTTTAGAAATTAACAATAACAGATATGAATTTCAAATATAACGAACATCATAGACGACTTCAAGTAGAATGTCCTCCGAGAATATACAAGCCGCTTAATATCGGTGCTTACAGGTGGGTATTTGGAAAAGGAGATATTCGGAATTTTCAAAGTCAGTATGAAAAATTTATTGATGACCCTAAACCCCCAAAAAGATATAACGATGATTCTGATTTAACGCGCAGAGACACTAAATTTTGTGAGGATATGGCTTATTCCACGTATGTCTCGGAAGAAAAAGCAAAAGAAGGCTTTATGTTCTTTTTAGAAAGAAATAAAAAGAAAGCCTTTGAAAAATTTGGTATGTATGTTGCCTTTGCTCAATTAACAGAGAAAGATGGTGTAAACGGAGAAATTGATACGTATGGTCACTTTAATCATCACCCGTTTGCAAATGATGATTACGAAAATCGTTTTGCAGTTGTCGCAAATTTACAAGAACTATGGAAAGATTAAAATGTATAAATGCGAATGGTTTAGACTTTAACCCCAAAAAAATGGGAGACTTCATATATTATGAGGGTCCTTTGCTTTCGCATTTTCAAGATGTAACAAGACCATACGAACATTATTTTTATCGTTGGGTTGATGACGACAGAGAGGTGAATCGTTGGCTTATTTTCAAAGTCAATAAGGAAAACTTGATTAAGTTTTTCAACGGCATTTTTACAGAACTTGACTTGATTGCTACAAACAATGTTGTTACGTTCTTGGATTTAGACGATAACCTTAATAAAAGAGGTATTTATTTAAGTTCGTTTGAGGATATTCCGTTCGATTATTTGCCAAGCAATAAAACCTTTTTTGATGCAGGTAGGTATGAACCCTACGCGCTTGAATTGAAAAATAAATTAGCGGCATCGCATCAAGAAGATAATACTATGTTACAACTTTTGAACAGAGTTCAAAAGTTAGAAAGGGCGCAAAAAGAGAGGAAAAAATTTCTGTCAGAAGTTAAAAATTTTTTACAAAGTTTTGAAACCGATAAATTAGTTAACATTCAAACATCTATTAAAAAAGATAAGAAATTGTACCAAAATTTTTCTAATCGGGATAAATTTTCCTACTATAATTAAAAGAAAAAGATGAATAAATTACCCAAAAATCGTTTGGAGGGTGAAGAACCCGACAAAAAGAAACTGCTTTTAGAAGCATTTCTTGAAAAACTTTCTGCCGAAGAAAACACGGAGGTCGATATTGAGGAATATACTAAAAAGTTGCTTGCTGCAACGGTTCGTTTTCAAACAGAAAGTCATATCTTTAAAAAGGGTGATTTGGTTGTTTGGAAAAAAGGTTTAAAGCATAAACAAGTTCCTGATTATGGCGTTCCTGCGGTGGTCTTAAAAGTTTTAGATGAGCCTATTTTGGACAATGAAGCACCGCTTGCAAGCCCTTACTATCGTGAGGAATTAGATGTTCTATTGGGAATACTTGGCGAGGATGACGATTTATTGTGCTTTTACTATGACAGCAAAAGATTTGAGCCGTTTGTGCAACAATAAAACAATGTACAATATTTTTGTTTACAAAAAAGCGAACGTGATAGCTGCAACTGCTTTCGTTTCGCGTTATCACAATCGTCTTATTATTAAAAATTTAACAGAAGTTCGCAGGGCAGAAAAAACTTTTCAGCGTCTCCCGTTGCGGTATTTTTTCAAAATTATTGTTTTGGAAAGCGAGTCAACAGGGTTAGCGCGTCCGTAGTGTATGAAAATCGGCGCGACAAAGTTCAAGGGACTGAGCAATGTTCGCAAAAGTGCCGTCAAAAGGCTGCAAGGGCGGTCGTCGGTTTGCACAACGTATAAACCGATAGTTTTTTTGCCGAGACTTCTCCCCCCGAACCACGCATCGCGCGTAAGGTTGTAAATGAGCAAAAAAAGATTGATGCCTATTAAAGTTAAGCCGAATGCACTGTCACTCGGAAGCAGGGTTGAAAACAGCAAGGCAACAAAAACACCGGCTATATTCATAAAGACCATTCCGAAAAACAAAAAGAGCCAATCCAAAATCCATGCCGCAAAAATATCGCCGCCGGGTGCTTTTTGCGCGCCGGTCATGCGAAACCTTTTGCTGCCTTTTTTGACCGTTAAGTGTCCCGTGAGCGGCAAACTGAGTGAAAAATCTGACTGCGAACAGTGTTTCCAAGATAAATATTCTAAAGAATCTTTTAACAAAACTGAATGACAGACATTACAAACAAGCACCTCGTCGCCCGCAATGAGGTAATCGCCCGTAATCGGGTCGTAAGGTTTTGATTGCAGAAATTCGCCGTGTTGGGTTTCTTCCAAAATAAGCGATTCGGGTTTGATTGGTTCAAACATAAAACAAGGCTTTGTACTCAATAAATATTTTTAAACTTCTGCTCGGCAGCCTGACTATTAACGTAAATCCTGCCTAATTAGTTGCAATTTTCAGGATAAAACTTGTCCCTTTTCCGACTTCACTTTTTACATAAATTCGCCAATCATGCACTTTGGCAATGTTTCTTACATAATTTAAGCCTAAGCCGAAGCCTTTTACATTATGCACATTGCCGGTCGGAACGCGATAAAACCGCTCAAAGATTTTATTCAGATGTTTTTGCGGGATTCCGATTCCGGCATCTTCAATTTGCAAAATAACGAATTTTTTTCGATTTTCTGTACTGATTTTAATATATATATTTTCTTTTGAATATTTAACCGCATTGTCAAACAAATTCGCAAGGACATTCATGGTGTGCACTTTGTCTGCATTGATGAAATGATTTTCGGCGTTCAATTCGAGAATAATTTCGCTTGTTTCGGGCGGCAATTTCGGGTAAAAACTCATGCACACGTCTTCGATAAGTGCGTGTAAATCAAGATTTTCTTTAACAATTTCGGGTCTTTCGCGGTCAATTTTTGCCATTTGTAAAACTTTTTCGACCTGATTTTTCAATCTGTCATTTTCGTTAATGATAATTTTGACATAATTCTTGAGTTTATCGGGCGATTGCAAAATATTATCTTTTGACAGTACGTTTGCGGCGATGGCAATGGTGGAAATCGGCGTTTTAAATTCGTGTGTCATGTTATTGATAAAATCCTTTTGAATTTCGGAAAGTCGGCGTTGTTTGAGAATAATTAACAATGCGTAACCGAAAAAGACTATCACAACCAAGAGGATTGCTGAGAGAAAAATCCAAATACCGATTTCGCTGACCAAAAACATGGTTTTTGTCGGAAATCGAACGCCGAAATAATAACTGTATTCGTTGAGTTTGGGGAGATTAGTGCTGATTTTCTTGACTTTATTTTCCGAGCGGCTGACGTATTTACCATAAACCATGCTGTCGCTGCTGCAATCGTAGATACCGTATTCAAAATCAATATCTAATTGTTTCATAGCCAATTCCGTGCGCAAATAATATTCCAAAATGTTGGCATCAATCGGTTCATTAGAATTGACGATGTAATAACTTGTAGATAAACGCACTACGGGATTAGGGTCAACGACGGTGCTTTTGTTAGAACGGGCGATTTTTTCGGCAACACTGCGCAATGCAATAGAAATCGTTTGGTGAAATTCCCGCTCATTAATGTCCAAAGCCTTACTTACCCAATAGATTTGCGTAAGGACTATGCCTATAATAGAGATAACGGCAAGAATAACAAGGGTTCTGATTGTTCTCATAAAATATTACATCAAAATAACATTTTGTAACCTAATTTATTTATTTACAAAATATTCGGCAAAAATATCAAAATACAAGATAAATACAGTGTTAATTATGGTTAAACATTATTTTTTCTCAAAATTTTATTTTTTTTTTCGCATATTTGCATCAAAACAGTATTTTTTCTTACTCACGTAAATTTTTCGGATAATATGCAAATCAAAGCCTTGCAATTTTTGATGATGTTGGTTCTGCTTGTGGGCATTTCCTCATTCATCTCTGCACAAAAATTCTTTTATCACGACGAGAATCCGGGCAAAGCAATTTTGAAAAGTAAGCACCTCATCGTGCTTGACGAATCATCGGCTTTGCGCAAAAGCTATCATGCAGCGGTTAATTTTTCGGACTACGGCGGTGCCAAAGGAACAGTCAAATTCTTCAACAGTCGCCTCGCGAATAATCATGTTCGTTTTGAAGTGATTGAAGAAAAATCGCTGCTTATTATTCTGCTTTCAGACCATGCCGGCAGTCCTAAAACCGTTGCAGAATGGAATTCTTTTTTTGAAAAAAAATCATCTAAAATCGCTCATTAATTCGGCACATTTGTATGAAAAAAACGATTTACTCTCTTTTTTGGCTGCTTATATTTTTGGCAGCCGCCCACGTCAATATAAGAACCGCAAATGCACAAGTCGTATCCGGCAATGCGTTTTTGCAAGGTACTTATGTTGAATTAGGCATTTCCCCCTGCGGAAAATTCGGCTCGGAAGTGAATGCTCCCGCGGGCTATCACTCAAATATGAGCGGTCCCATTGGTTTTGTGGCTGATGCTGCCGGCGACGGTTGGGCAACCGGCACACCGAGTTTTTGCGGAGATTATTTTCTTCCCGGTTCTCCCGAAGAAGGTTTTGGTATACTTGCAAACGGCATCACTTACGACAATTATTCAAGTTGCGGCTTAACTGACATTGCAGGCGGAATAACATCTTACACTGCTACTGCTGCGGATATTTCCGCAGTGTGGTCGGGAAGTATTCCTGCCGCAAACCTTTCCATAACCGCAACTTCACGCATTCCGATTGGCGGAAAATACATTGTTACGACCGTTCAAATTTGCAACACGGGCGCAACAACCGCTACGGGAGTTTATTATATGCGTAATGTCGACCCTGACAACGAACAACCCACATCGGGCAACTTTTCTACCAACCAAGCAATCGTTTTGCAACAGCCGACTTCCGCACAATGCCGTGCTTTGGTCAGCGCGACGGGACAAGCTTACGGCTGTTATCTCGGTCTCGGCAGCAAAGACCCGCGTGCAAGGGTTAGTTACGGCGGTTTTTCTAACAGAGACCCGCTTGAAATATGGAACGGAACAGGTGGTTTAACGGGTACATTAGGTGCTACACATTCAAATGATGACGAAGCTAATTCAATAGCCTTTAATATAGGCGATTTGGCACCGGGCGTATGCGAAACGGTAGCTTTTGTGTACATTTTGAATGCAGCAGACTTAGATGCGGCTTTAGATGCAACGGCAAATCCGCAATATTTTGCGAACGGCAGTGACATCACTACGACAGGAACTGCAACGGCTTGCGCAGGCAACCCCGTAACGCTTGCTATCGGCAACGGCGGCTCTTTCGCTTGGACTTGGTCGCCCGCAACGTACTTAAATACGACATCGGGTCCGAGCGTAATTTGTACGCCTTCCGCTAATATCGTCTATACCGTAACCGGCACAAGTGCTTGTTCCCCGTCTGTTACGCAATTCATTACGGTAAATCTTGTTACGCCGCCGGTCATTAATACGCACCCCGCAACACAAACCGTTTGCGACGGCACTCCGGTTACGTTCTCCGTCGGCGCGACTTCGGCGGGAGCTTTGACCTATCAATGGCAATATAACGGCACGAATATCATCGGCGCGACCGCTTCGTCTTATACAATTCCCGCCGCCGCCGCCGGCAACGCAGGGAACTACAGCGTTGTCGTTACCGGCGGGTGCTCAGTAACCTCTAATATCGGAATACTGACGGTGCTCCCATCAACGGTAGCCTCCGTGAATGTAACCGCAACCCCGAGTTCTGCGGTTTGTGCAGGAACGGTCATTACCTTCACCGCAACGCCGACAAACGGCGGAGCAACGCCTGCTTATCAATGGTATCTCAACGGCACAGCGGTTCCGGGCGCAACTTCAAGCACTTACTCGGGCGCAACATTCACAACCGGCGATATTGTAACCGTACAAATGACCACAAGTGCGACTTGCGCATTACCGTCCGCAAGCACCTCCGCTCCGATAAATATTACTTCATTGAATGTTTCGGGCGCGGTAACGGCTTCGGCAACAAGTATTTGTCCGGGTGATAATGTTACTTTTAATGCCAACCCTTCCGGCACAAATCCGGCTAACACACAATACACTTATTATGTAAACGGTGTAGCGGTCAGCGGTCCGACAACGACAAGTACTTATTCTTCAACAACTTTGAGCAACGGCGATGTCGTAACGGTTGATATGTCGGCTTCCGTAGGCGGAACGACAACATTCAGTGCAGGTCCCGTTTCGATTCCTTCGAGCGGCAGCGCAACGCCATATCCGAGCACCATAAATGTTTCAGGACTTGCAGGTTCGATAACTGATGTGAAAGTTCGTTTTACCAATATTACACACACATGGGCAAGCGATGTTGATATTCTGTTAGAATCTCCTCTCGGCACGATGAGTACGGTTTTCTCTGACCAAGGCGGCGGCAGTGATTTTACAACGACGAATAATATTACTTTCCAAACCGGCGGCGCGGCTTGGCCTGCAGGAACGATAACGGGTACGCTCACGCTTGCACCGATTGATACCGATGCTGACAATTATCCTGCTCCCGGACCCGGCGCGGGCACTTTCCCTGCAAACTTTGCATTATTCAATGGTTCAGACCCGAACGGAAGTTGGAATTTGTTTGCTTATGACGATGCCGGCGGTGATTTGGGCAATATTCCGACTTGGGAGCTTATTATCACAACTACCGGCATAACTTGCGCGGTTACAAGTTCGGCGATAACCATCAATGTTGCATCGGGAGCCGCTTCCGTAAGCAATGCAGCTACTTCCTCAAGTATATGCACAGGCGAAAGCGTAACGTTCACCGCTACACCGACAAACGGCGGCACGCCGACATATCAATGGCAAATTAACGGAACTGACGTTCCCGGCGAAACCGGCTCTACATTCACGACGACAAGTTTGGCTGACTTAGATGATGTTAGGGTAATTATGACCTCTTCATTAGGTTGTGTTGTCGGAAGTCCTGCAACGTCAAACGTTGTCAGCATGACAGTTAATCCCGCTCCGGCTGTAACCTTTACGCTTCCTGCCGAACTTTGCAGTAATAATGCGTCATTTACCATGAACGGAACGCCTGCAGGCGGTGTCTATTCGGGACCGGGTGTTTCGGGCGATGTACTCGCTCCGGGTACTTCCGGCGCACCGGGTATTAAAACCATCACATACACCTACACATCAGGCGGATGCACGGTAACTGTTTCGCAAAGTTTCCTCTTAAAATATTGCGGCGTGGCTACTTTACCGCCCGTTCCCGCACCGAATTATTTGATTGTTGAAGGCATTGACACGCATAAACTTAAATTGCGTTTCCCCGATGCGGACAACAACGAATCCGGCTACGAAATTTATCGCTCATCTGACGGTATCAATTTTAATTTGCACAAATTGACCGGACCTTATGAAGTTACGGAAGTTCATTATTACGACACCGTTACAACACAGCCGGACAGACCGTATTATTACATCGTAAGAACCGTGAAAAATAACCGTCGAAGCGGCTTCACTAACTCGGCTTATGACTATACTTATCCGCTTCCGCCCGTTGTAACCGGCTCTACCGATGCTTGTGTAGGCGGAAAAGGTACATTAACGGCAACTGCACCGCACGATTCACAAGAATTCCGTTGGTACGAATCCGAAACGGCAACAACGCCGCTTTACGTAGCAGGCAGCGAGCCTTATCGCGGAAATACCCTCACAACGCCTTCTCTCAGTGCCGCAACGGTCTTTTGGGTAACGGCAAAAGGATACCGCTACGAAAGTAAACCCCGCGTTTCGGGAACTGTCAGCGTCAGACAAAGACCTGTTGTCAATTTTGTCGACCTCCCGAGTACCGTTCTTTCTTGCGATTCTTCTTTCACTTTCAACGTGGAATTTTATGCAGGAATGACCTACTCTTGGTACAACGAATACAGTCAGCTCATCGGAACGTCAAACGAACCGCATTTCACCGTTACGAAAAACGGCAATTATCGTTTGAGAGTCAGCGACGGATATTGCGACAGTTATTCAACATGGATTCCGGTTGTACTCAACTATAAACCCGAAGCAAAAATTGTACAAGGCAAAAACACAGTTTTCTGTCAATCGGGAACGCTTTCCGCTAAAAAAATCAACGGTGCGACCTATTCTTGGTCAAAAGACGGTGTAACTATCGGCGAAGGTGAGGCTATAAATGTTGATGAAAGCGGAAAATATTTGCTCACAGTCAACAAATACGGCTGTACAAATACATTTGAAACGGACGTTGTCATTAATAAAATCCCCGATTCTTTTGACATCAGTGCGGAAAATGCGGCAATATGCCCCGGCGAAAAAACGCGCATTTCCGTAACTGCCATCAGCGGTGCAACGAATTATATGTGGTATCGCAACGGACGCAGTCATCGCTATACATCGGCAAATTCGGTAGAAGTCAAACAAGCAGGTACTTACACGGTTCGTGTGTATTTCGGCGAAAATTGCAGCATTGACGCAGTTGTTTCATTGGAAGTGGAAGAATTAGCTGCTCCGCGCGTAAAACCCGTTATTACA
>JBPOJO010000597.1:0-6357 GCA_052033485.1 Bacteroidota bacterium
TTGCTCACAAACTTTGTTTTTGATGAGGCAAGCAAGATGCTTGCTTTACTTTGTTTGCATCGCCCGGCTAAAATTCATGCCCTCAAATGGTAAAAATAACGCGCAAATTTTTTATGAACAAGCCCTAAAATGTCATTCAAGTCTGCAGTTTTTCCAAAAAATCAATTAAAAAAATATCCTTGTCGAAACTCAAAGACAATAAGGCTGACATTTTTTAACTAATATCAGTTCTTGAATTTTGCAATACATTACAAATCAAATAATTATAAAATTGTATTCAGAAAATATTATGGACAATTTTAGGCAAAAATCCAAGGCATAAAGAAGGGCAAAACAATTCCCACGAAAACGAAAATACACAACAACATCCACCAAAAATTGATGTTTTTCGCCTCATGCGAACGAAAATCGCGTTTTACAAAATAAAAATACGGAATTTTGAGGTAAAAAAACAAACTTGTCGCCGTTGAAATTGCCGCAAAAATGATTAATAAAAAATAATATCCGCTCATTTCACCGCTTGCAGAATATTGTTCCCAAATTTTTAAAAATAAATACATTTTGCCCCAAAAACCAAGCGTGAGCGGCAAACCCGCAAGCGACAAAACAGGCAACAAACTCAAAAGTGAATAATAAAGATTGCGCGGCAAATGTGCTATATTGCTTAAATCAGAAGTGTTGCCCGATTTTTCAAGTGCATAAATTAGCAGCAATAAACCTAAATTTCCCGTAAAATAAACCGCAAAATAAGGCAGCAAAACGCCCTCACTTATCGCAGGATGCAAGGTACAAATCAACAAAAAACCCGTTTGCGCTACGGAAGAATAAGCAGACAATCGCCGCAATGTTGTTTGTTGAAGTCCCAAAACAGCCCCCAAAAGCATACTCAAGCTCGCAAATACAAACATAAAACGAAATCCCGAAGAGGAATGCGATAAAAGTGCTGTCAAATTGCTCAAAACCGCTAATTTTCCGGCTACAGAAATGAAAAATATCACCCAAATCTCTGTTTTTGCGTACATATCGGCTAACCAAGTGTGGAACGGAAAAGCCCCTGCTTTGAAGGCAAAACCCGTTAAAATACACAGAAAACCCGCTTGCACGAGAATATTTTCGGATAAAAGGGCGATTTTTTCGTAGAGAAGTGAATTTTCTTGTGAAAAAATTAAAGACATTCCGAACGCAAAAAAGGCTGAAGAAATTCCCGCATTAAAAAAGAATTTTAAACCGACTTCGGCTGTGTTTTTGTTGTTTTTTTGACTGACAAAAACAATTCCGATAAACGTCAGGGCTTCAAGAGCCAAAAAAGTCAATAATAAATGCCTCGAAGAGAGTAAAATTTGCAACGGAAAAAGTGCTCCCGACAAAAGAAGATAATCGCCCGAATGTGCCTTTTTTTGCTCTGCATGCCGAATAAGTGCTAAAAAAAGCAAAAAAACGTGAATAAATTGCATAAAAATTACTTGCGATGTATTTTTTTCAATACTTCCAAAAATAAACTTTCCCGTGCTTAATTCTGAGGGTAAATTAAAAAAAGCATTGAGCAAAATGCCGAGAATAAATATAGACTCCGCGCCCCGATTTTCTGCTTTTTTTGGCGATAATACGCTGAAAACAAGCATTATAAAAAAAAACGCAAAACTCCAAAGCTCGGCTTGCAGAGCACCTAAATCCGAAATAATTTGCCGATACATGTGTTGATTTGATAAAATTTCGCGTAAGTTTTTGTCAATTCAAACGCAAAATTAGACAAAAAACTGACAAATCATACTTTCTTTTTTCACTTTTTAAACGCCCTTCAAAAAAAAAATTATCCCTCGACGCGATTTATCCGTACAAAATTTAAGTCTTTACAAATAATTACTTAAACCAAAAACTGTCGGCACCATGACTAAATTATTTACCCTTGCTTTAACCTTTGCCGTATTTTTCTCATTCTCTACTCCTCTCTTTTCACAAGAAACGGCATCGGATTCTGTAACTGAAAAAAAAACAGGCAGATGGCTTCAAGACCCCTACAAAAGATATGGATTTGAAGCGAATTATTCTTCAATTTGCAAACACAATATAGACATTGCTTTGACACAAGAAACCGCATCTACGATTTGTAATTCGCTTTCTTTCGGTGTCGAAACGCAGTATAAATATAAAGTTACGCCGATTTTTCACATCGGTTTGGGTACTAATATCGGCTATACACTTGCTTACGATAACACACGCGGCTTTAATTTTCAAATCAGACTGCCCGAAGAATTCGGTGATTTTCAGTGGAAATACGCCGCTCAAGCCTATTATGCGCACCCAAAATTCCTTTTCGGCGGCTCTTTCAGTGTTCCCGAGCGCGGCAAAAGATTGCGTCTTTCATGGGAAGGAAGCGTCGGGCATCGTTTTGTAAAAATTTCGAGAGATGTTTTCACCTGCGACTTATTCCGCCCTTCCCCCGGTATCAAAGGCGACAGATGGTACGAAAAAGGAAAAAGTTTTGGCTCCTACACAATTTCGGGCGGCATACGAGCAAATTATTTTTTAGGACATCATTGGGATTTATACACACAACTCAACGTGGGAGCTGTTTTTAATCAAACCGCTTACGCACTTCGCGAATCTTTTGACTACGAAGAAGGAAAAAAAGGCGGCATCGGCGGCGTAATTTCTTTTCAATTCGGCACGGCTTTATCAATAGACGGTTTTGCAAATTTTTATCACCCAAGCATCGGACAATACAGTTTGACCCATTTGAGAGAATTAGAAGAACAAGCCTACCTTGATTCGGTTGCTCGCGCAGAAGGCATTTACACGGGAATAATGGTGAACGACGGAGCGGAAATCACTCGTGATGCCTCCGGAAGTGTTAATTTGCTGATTTTTTACAAAAAAGCCGAGATGATGATGATTTCAAACACTCCCGATTTTGCCGGCGGAAAATGGGAAAAATATGACGGCACAAAACCGGTTTCCGTCATTTGGATTTTGCCCGCAGGAAACGGCGAAAAAACAATTTTTGTTAAATTCAGAATGAAAGACGGCACTGAAACCGGCGCGTATTCGGACAGCATTTTGCTTGTGAAGTAGCCAAAATTGCGAAAAATGAACGACAGAACTGACAGTTTGCGACGAACTGTCAGTTCTGTCGTTTAATTTTTGTAGTTTTGCGCCTTCAAATATTTTTACAATTCAATGAAAATAACAGGATTAAGCATCGTTCTCTTTTTGATTTCCTTTTTTTCTTACGCACAAGACACATGGGAGCGCACATACACACAAGCCGATTCGCTCATGTTGCGGCGCGATTTCAAAAATGCTATTCCGCTTTACCAAATTGCCCTCAACGAAGCAGAAAAAAATTTCGGAAAAAACAGCCAAGAATACCTCAATACGCGCAACGGTTTGGGCAGAAGTCTGTCTTTTGCGGGCGAAAAAAATGAGGCAGAAAAATTTCTCTCCGAAAACTTGACTTTTTGCCAAAATTTCGGTGAAAAAACTACGCAATACGCGCTCGCACTTCAAAATATCGGTGCTTTTTATCTTGCGAATCTGTCCGAAAATAATACCGATAAAGCCAACTATTTTTTGCAAAAAGCTACCGCTCTGCGAAAAGAAATTTTAGGTGAAAATCACCCTGATTATGCCGCCTCCCTCAATACTTTAGCAATTTTTCACTTTTTTTTAGGCAATTATGAAGTCGCCGAACCTCTGTATAAAAAATCCATTAAAATTCAAAAAGAAGTTTTAGGCGAAAAACACCATAGTTATGCCGCCTCGCTGAATAATTTGGCAACATTATACGAAAATATAGGCAATTATGCCGCCGCCGAACAATACGGCAAGGAAGCTTTAAGAATCAGAAAAGAAATTTACGGCGAAAAAAATCCCGATTACGCCTCTTCCCTTAATAATTTGGCTATTTTGAACATCAGTATCGGCAATTATGACGTTGCGGAACAGCTTTACAAAGAATGTTTGGAAATTCGCAAAGAAATTTTAGGTGAAAAAAATCCCGATTATGTCTCAACTTTGAACAATTTAGCCGTTTTGTATCAAGGAACTGAAAGATATACGGAAGCAGAACAACTTTATGCCGAATGTATCAAACGTCAAGAAGAAATTTCGGGCGAAAAAAGCCCCATGTATGCGCGTTTTCTCAGCAATTTGGCAAATTTGTACAGCTACATGGGCAGTTATGCCGCTGCAAAAAAATTCTATACCCAAAGTTTGAATATTCGGAAAGAAATTTTGGGCGAAAAACACACTGAATATGCCGCTTCTTTGAACAATTTAGCCAATTTGAACCAAGAAATTCGCGAATTTGGCACTGCGGAAGCACTTTTCAAAGAAAGTATGAAAATTAGACGCGAGGCGTGGAACGAAAAACACCCCGAATACATCACGTCTGTTAATAATTTAGCAAATTGTTATGATTTGTTAAACAGAAAAAAAGAAGCTGCCGAATTGAAAAAAGAGGTCAAAAATTGGTGCATTTCGCAAATCAACATTCAGTTTCCTCACTTGAGCGAAGTGCAAAGAGAAAATTTTTATGAGAAAAATCTAAAATCGTATTTAGAACAATATAACAGTTTTTCTGTTAATTTGCCGCAAATAAATGCAGCCGAACTCTTTGATTTGCAACTTTCCGTTAAAGCCGTTTTGATGCAAGCCGTTAAAAAAATGAAATCCCGAATTTTGCACAGCCGTGATTCGCTTTTGATAAAAAAATACGGAGAATGGAACACACTGAAAGAAATTATCATCAAAGCGGAGGAAATGAGCGAGAATACGCGCAAAGAAAACGGCTTCAATCTTGACTCACTTGTGCAGGCAAATGAGGATTTGGAAAAATATTTGTCTCAAAAATCCGAAGCTTTTGCCGCCCTCACGGATAAAAAGCAATATTCTTGGAAAGATATACAAAAAACGTTAAAAGCAGGCGAAGCTGCCGTTGAAATCGTCAGAATCGCACATTTTGGCATCAAGCGCATGATTGTCGACACTTCCGATGTGGCAAAAGCACCTAATTTTCCGACCTACGCGCTCTACGATTTAACCGATACAATTACTTATCTTGCATTAATTGTTAAAAAAGACAGCAAACAACCCGAAGCTGTTTTGCTAAAAAACGGCAAGGATTTGGAAAATAAATACGCATTTTACCAAAAAAATGCAGTTTTATACCATTGTTCGGACAGCATTTCCTATAATTTATTTTGGAAACCGATTGCACAAAAATTAAAAAACATTAAAAAGGTATATTTTTCGCCCGACGGCATTTACAATCAAATTTCGCTCAATACTCTTCGCAATCCGAAAACGCAAAAATATGTTTTGGAGGAAACAGAATTGCATATTGTTACGAGTTGCAAAGATTTACTTTTTTTTGGAAAACACGTCAATAACAAGCTCGTTGCCGAACTTTTGGGCTATCCTGCCTATCATTTGAATACGGAAAAGGCAGAAAACGACAAGACGAAAAAAAATCTCTATTGGGTTGATTTTCAGAATGTTATGCCCTTGCCGGGCACGGAAAAAGAAATTGAGAGCATTGCCGAACTTTTGAAAAAACAAGCCTATCAGTTGAAAGTCTTAACAAAAAACGACGCTACGGAGGAGAATGTTAAACTTGCTAAAAATCCTAAAATTTTACATCTTTCCACACACGGCTTTTTTATTGACAAGCAGCCCAAAAACACGACTGTCAATCCGATGTTGCGTTCGGGATTGTTGTTTGCGGGGGTGCATAATTACGCTCTTGCGGAGACAAAACCCGACTCGGAAGACGGGATTTTGACGGCACTTGAAGCGGCGAATTTGGATTTAGACGAAACGGACTTGGTTATTTTATCGGCTTGCGAAACGGGTTTAGGGGAGTTGAAAGCGGGCGAAGGCGTGTTTGGTTTGCAGCGTGCATTTAAGGTTGCGGGGGCAAAAAGTATCGTAATGTCGCTTTGGAGTGTCAATGACGCGGTTACGCAGAAATTAATGACCGAATTTTACCACAGATTTTTGACAGAAAATAACGCCCGAAAAGCCTTTATGGAAGCGCAAGCGGAAATCAAAAAACAACACCCCGAACCGTATTTTTGGGGAGCTTTTGTGATGGTGGGAGAGTAAAAAAAACGTACCGTTTTATTGCAAATGTCAATGTCCCGCGAGCTTTAGTTTGCGGATTGGGAGGAATTGTACCGCGAGCTTTAGCCGGCGGATTGGGAGGAATTGTACCGCGAGCTTTAGCTTGCGGATTGGGAGGAATTGTACCGCGAGCTTTAGCTTGCGGACCGGGAGGAATTGTGGCGCGAGCTTTAGCAGCCGGATTGGGAGGACTTGTTGCGCGAGCTTTAGCTTGCCGACCGGGAGGAGTTGTGG
>JBPOJO010000178.1:0-7456 GCA_052033485.1 Bacteroidota bacterium
CAAATATAAAATGGTAGACAAGGCAATTTTTCCCGAATATTATTTGATAACGGTTGAGCGTTACAAAAATATCATTGCCAAAAGGATTGACGAATGGATTTATATTTTCAAAAATAATGAAGTTGCGGAAGGTTCTACCTCAAAAAATATTGAACAAGTCGTTCAAAAACTTGCGGAAATTAATATGACGGAAGAAGAACGAAAACGCTATGAAAAATATTTGATGAATTTTGTGAGGGATAAAGATGTGTTAAATACGGCGAGAGTGGAGGGGAAAATTGAAGGGAAAATTGAAATTGCTCTTGCCATGATTGTTGAGGGGGAAACAAACGAGAAGATAAAAAAATACACAAAATTGACCGACGAACAAATCAATGAACTGCGTCGTAAGTTGAATAACAATGATTAAAGGCAGGCGATATTGCGCCGAAGAACCGGCGTTCAGAGAGAATCGTCAGTTCTGCGGCGACAAATTTTCTTAAAAAAACTTCTTTATTGTTAATTTTCTTCTGAAAAATCAATTAAAGGCAACAGTTTGTCAAAAATCTTCTCTACCGCCTCTTCAATTGTATATGTGTCCGTGTTAAGGCGCAGCCAACACTCTTTGGGCGGCTCAAAAGGGCTGTCAATACCCGTAAAATTTTTTAATTCACCTTTTCTTGCTTTTGCATACAAGCCCTTCACATCGCGATGTTCGCAGACCGACAAAGGGCAATCAAGATGCACAATTAACAAATTTTCAGGCATAATTTCCCTTAACATTACTTGCGCCGCATGAGTCGGCGTGATAAATGAAGCAATAACAATGACTCCCGACTCATGGACAATTTTAGCTATATGCCCCGCGCGTCTCAAATTTTCGATGCGGTCGCTCTCCGAAAAGCCTAAATTAGCATTCAAACCGTGCCGGAGATTGTCGCCGTCAAGCATGAAAGTTTTGAATTTACGTTCATAAAGTTTTCTGTCAAGTGCATTTGCAATCGTGCTTTTCCCCGCTCCGCTCAATCCGACGAGCCAAAGCACTTTCGAATGTTGGCAAAGCAACTTTTCGCGGTCTTTTCGAGTCAATAATTGTGAATAAATCGGAAAAATGTTTGAATTATCGTTTTTCATTCTGAATTTTCTTGCAATTTGCTCATTTTTTTCTAATTTTGTATGAACCGGAGTTTTTTTTTCAAGAACTGCCTTTCTGCGCCCGTTCTCCATTGCAAAAAGTTTTACAAATTGAATAACAACTAAAAAATAACGCCTTTTGACATGAAAAAAGTTCTAATCTTTTTACTCGCTGTTTGGGCATTTTCCGAAACGCGGTTTTCTTTCGGCTTTACGCCTGACCCTCCGCGAAAAAGCGGCATCGAATTTTTGAAAAATAAAGGACAATGGTCGCCGGAAGTGAAGTTTCGGGCAGCCGTTCCGGGCGGTTTTGTTTTCCTCCGAAAAAACGCCCTGCAATATTCATTTTACGATTTTGAAACTGTCCATAAGCTCAAACACCCGCACGACGATAAAGAAGCAGAGGAAGTGAAAAATATCAAAGACATCAAGGCGCACTCCTTTTTGATTGATTTTTTGGGCGCAAATATGTCGTCTGACCTTCAGGGAGAAAATATTCAAAAACAATATTACAATTTTTTTGTCGGAAATGATGCCGAGAATTGGGCAAAAAATGTGGAAGTTTTTGAAAAAATGCACTTTAAAAACCTTTATGAAGGCGTTGATATGGAGCTTTTTCATAACGGCACATCGCTGAAATATGAATTTCACCTGAAAGCAGGCGTTAAAACTGACAATATTAAAATGCGGTATTCTCACGCCGAATCTTTGGAAATTGACAAAGGAAATTTAATCATTCGAACTTCTGTCGCCGAGTTGATTGAGCAAAAACCCTATTGTTATCAGGTCATTAATGGCGTAAAAAAGGAAATTCGTTCGCGTTTTGACTTGGATAAAGATGTCGTGAGTTTTAAATTTTTGGACAAAATTGACGAAAATTATCCTTTGGTCATTGACCCTGTTTTGGTTTTCGGCACGTTTTCGGGCGCATCTTCCGATAATTGGGGAAATTCCGCAACCTATGACGCAAACGGCAATCTGTATTCTTTGGGCACCGCTTTCGGAGTCAATTTTCCGATAACTTTCGGGGCGTTTATGACCGCTTTTTCGGGACAAGTTGATGTCGGAATTATGAAGTACACCGCTGCGGGAAACGGGTTGATGTACGGCACTTTTTTGGGCGGAAACCAAATTGAAGTTCCGCATACTTCGATTGTTAACCGCAACAACGAATTGGTTTTGATGGGAACAACCTCATCACTTAATTTTCCCGTCTCCGCAAGTGCTTATGACCCTTCTTTTAACGGCGGTTCGGCAGTTTCGCCCATGTCGGGAATTGATTTTCTCTCCGGCAGCGATATTTTTGTTTCCGTTTTGAGCGTTACGGGCAACAACCTCTTGGGTTCAACTTTTATCGGCGGTTCGGGCAATGACGGCATTAACCTTTTTGACTACAATATTTACAAACTGACATACAACTACGGCGACCAATTCAGAGGCGACATTGCAATTGATAATTCAAATAACGTCTATATCGCTTGCACCTCCCGCTCAAACGATTTTCCGATGGTCAATGCGGCGATTCCTACTTCTTCCGGCGGTCAGGAAGCGGTTATTGTCCGTTTTAATCCTTATTTAGATGCGGTCGCATGGTCGACCCATTTCGGCGGAAATCGCCTCGACGCGGCGTATTCCATTAAAGTCAGTTCGGCAGGAAATGTCTACGTCGGCGGCGGAACGAACAGTTCAAATTTGCCGACGCACGCCGGTTCGGTGCAATCTTATTATTCAACGCTCGGTGACGTTTTGGCAGACGGTTTTATTGCGAATTTCACCACTGCCGGCGCGTATTTAGGAGCAACTTACATCGGTTCGCCCGATTACGACCAAGTATTTTTTATTGACCTCGACAATGATAACAATGTGTATGCCTTTGGACAAACGCGCGGCTCACTGTTTTTTCCGATTAGCAGCATTTACGGCGGCGTTTATTCGCGTTCGGGTTCGGGGCAGTTTGTTCAAAAATACAATCCGAGTTTAACATCAAGGTATTTCAGCACTTTGGTCGGCTCGGGACGCGCAACACCGGACATTTCTCCAACGGCTTTTATGGTCAATTCTTGCGGACACATTTACCTTGCAGGTTGGGGCGGAAACATCAATAATTTCATGGGCTACGGCGGTTCAAGCAGCGTTCTCGGAATGCCCGTGAGTGCGGAAGCCATTAAACCCTCTACCGACGGTGATGATTTTCACATCATGATTCTCTCTTCCAACGCGCAAGATTTTCTTTACGGAACATATTTCGGCAGTGCCACTACCGCACCTCCCCGCGGCGACCATGTTGACGGCGGTACAAGTCGTTTTGACAAACAAAAAGGCACGATTTATCACGCAACTTGCTCTTGCAACGGCAATGATTTTCCCACAACGCCCGATGCTTGGTCAACGACAAACAACAGCCCGAATTGCAATAACGCCTCTTTCAAAATTGCTTTTGACTCCCTCAAAGCCAAAATCCAAAGTTACAGCATGTCCGGCGTTGCGGGCATCACGGAAGGCTGCAATCCTTTAAAATTGCGGTTTAAAAATTTGAGTTTCGGCGGCAAAATTTTCCAATGGTTTAACGGAACATCGCTTATTTCGACAAGTTCAAGCGATGTTGTCGTGTCTTTCCCCGGTCCCGGCACCTATACCATTAAATTGGTCATTCGCGACCCCTTAATCTGCAACGGTAAAGATTCGACGCAAATGGTCATTAAAGTGCACCCTGCCGATTTCAGAGCCGAAAAAGATACAACAATTTGCTTGGGGCAAAGTGTACAACTCAACGCCTCCGGAAGCTCCTCTTATTCTTGGACTCCGTCCGCCGGTTTGAGCAATCCTAACATTGCCAACCCCATTGCGACTCCGACAGAAACGACAACATACAAAGTCGCTCTCAGCAATTCTTTCGGTTGTAAAGACACTTTGGGCGTTACCGTTACGGTTTTGACCAAATTAAAGGCGGATTTTGAGGTCAAAGTAAAAAATCCTTGCGACAGTTTGCAAAATGTGGAAATAAAAAATTTAAGCTCCGGCGGAGATACTTACATTTGGAATTTCGGAAACGGCAACACATCCACGCTTTTTGACCCGCCCGTGCAAACCTACACGGCAGGCACTTACACGATAACGCTCATGGTTAAAAATTTGGTTTGTAAAGATTCCGTCAAAATATCGAAAACCATTACCATTTACAAAAATAATGTAAAATTCATGGGCGATACCACCATTTGATACGGCAAAAGGATACGGCTTTGGGCATCGGGCGGCGATACTTACTCATGGACTCCGACAACAGGATTGAGCGATTCCTCGTCCAATGCACCTTATGTAACTCCCTTACAAACAACAGTTTATACCATAAAAGTAACGGGAAAAGGCGGTTGTGAAATCAGCAAACAAATTAAAGTAACCGTTTTGCCCGAGGTTAAAGCAGATTTTCTTTTGGAATTAGAGGGTGTTTGCGAAGGCAAACCGCGCGTAAAAATTACCAATAAAAGCACCGGCGCAACTTCTTATTTTTGGAATTTCGGCAACGGCACAACCTCCGTCGCCGCTAATCCCTCTCCCGTGTATTACACGCGTGACGGCGTTTATTTGATTACCTTGATTGCCCAAAACGGTGTCGGCTGTCCGGATACGCTCGCACAAGCGATTCCGATTTCCATCAACGGTTTTGCCGTCGGACCCGACACAGTGATTTGTTACGGTTCTTCGACGAAATTGTATGCCGCAGGCGGCGAATCTTACCGTTGGGAGCCGTCGGTCGGTTTGGACAATCCCAATATCGCTACGCCGACTGCTTCGCCGACTGTTACAACTGATTATGTGGTTACAATTCAAGGTAAAGGCGGTTGTGTGAAAAAAGACACCGTCAGAGTTACCGTTTTGGAAGAAGTTAAAGCCGATTTTGATATTCATTTGTTGCCGGGTTGCGACACTTTGCCTTGGGTCAGAATTGACAATAAAAGCAGCGGCGGCGATTCCTATCTTTGGACATTCGGAGACGGGCGCAAAAGCACGGACAAAGACCCGAAACCCTACAAATATGCCGTCCCGGGCGTGTATGTGGTAAAGTTGATTGTTTGGGGAAAAGACAAAAGATGCCCCGATACACTTTCTAAACAAGTTTCGGTCAAGCGCGACAATTTTAAAGATTTTGTAAAAAATATCAAAGTTTCGCCCGACCCGACAATTTGTTCGGGGGAAAGTGCCGAAATTTATGCTTCCGGCGGCGAAACGTATTCATGGTCGCCCGCAACAGGTCTGAGTGCCGTCAATATTGCCAACCCTGTCGCAAGCCCTTCCGCAACAACCGTTTACACTGTCCGAATTGCGAATGAGGGCGGTTGTTATGTCGATTCTTTGGTGAAAGTCATTGTTCTGCCGCGTGTCGAACCGAAATTCACCGTTCAGGTTTCGTCGGATTGCGGCAAACCCTCAACTTTATTTTTTGACAACCAAAGTGCTGACGGAGCGGCGTTTGTGTGGATAATGGGCAACGGCGATACACTCCGCACGCAGTCTCCGAACGCCTATACCTACGAAAAAGGCGGCACGTATGAGGTTACGCTCATCACTGAAAGCGGAAAATGTACGCAAAGCAAAACTTTAAAAATTGATGTTGACAATGTTATGCCGCCGAATGTCATTACGCCGAACGGCGACAATAAAAATGACAAATTTGTCATTCAATCGGCTCGTTCGGGGTGGAAATTAATTGTTTTTGACCGTTGGGAAAAAGAAATTTTCAGAAGTGATGATTACAAAAATGATTGGGGACCCGACAACAGTTCGACAACCTATTATTATTTGCTGACTTCTCCCGAGGGCAATACTTGTCGCGGTTGGATACAAGTTTTGGGCAATAAGTAGTTTTTTCTTTTTCAAACCTATAAGGTCGTCAAGACCTTATAGGTTTTGTCTTTTGTAAATGAGGGAATAAACCTTCGCGCTTGTTAGTATTTTCACGAACGACCTCATGATGCGAGAGGTTTTTTGTTGCTTGTAAAGACACAAGTAACAGCGGAAAGGCAGCAGTCATGACAGAATGGCTAATGAAGAAATTCCTTCATTTCTTGAATATGCAGAACAATTGAAGCAAATTTTTCCCCATGCCGGAATATTTTACAATAACGATTTAGCTAATATTAAAAGCAGAATTAAAAAATAATGAAAAAAAAACGCTATCAGTTTTTGATAATTCTTTCAATTTTGATATTTTCTTTTAAATGCAAAGGTGATAGTGATTCGCTAAGAACACTCTCTGTTTACCAAAGCAGTGATAATAAATTTTTGGCAATTATAGAACGAAAAAATGGCTATGAAGACGGATTCTTGCATACATTTCTTCAAGATTCTATGTCAAACTATGTTCGTTTCGAGTCTGCTTTTTTTGTTAAGGGTTTGGAACACGGTTATGCTTATAAATATCATGGATACGGAAAACACAAAGGAAAAATACAAGAAGTAACTTTTTTTAACAAGGGGGTTGAGGTTTTTTCGACTTCCTTTTACCCTAATGGGGAAATTGAGATGTTCAATACAACTATAATTTCTAAAACAAATTGCGTTTTAGCATATTCATGCACAGGGACGCTTCTTAAATTTGACATTTTTCACAACGATACATTGAGCAAAGTACTTGTCGGCGACGGAAAAACATTTTCAGGAGATTACGAGTACAAGTGTGAAGAAAGATAAGCTAAAAACACAATATTCCACCCCTGAGTTTCGTTTCCAATACAACGGCAAAGAAAAAAAACAAGCGAAGTTTTTGGTGTTGTGAGAAAAAAGTTGTAAGTTTATTTTGTTTTTTTTCAATATATGCAATCGCAAGAAGTCATTTGCCCTGAAAATTGGGTATCACATCTTTCACCAAGTATCTTTTGGGATACCGACCGCACGACTTTATCCGAAAAAAAGCACATTGCTTACATCACGGAAAGAGTGCTTACGCATGGTTTGTGGCAGGATTTTTTGCTGCTAAAAAAACATTGCAGTAAGCGGAAAATTAAACGGGTAGTCAAAAATATTCGTTATTTGGACGACAAAGTGCTTAATTTTTGCAGTGTTTATTTTCAAATTCCTTTAGAACAATTCAGATGTTTTACTTTGAAACAATCGAAC
The DNA here is from genome assembly GCA_052033485.1 of Bacteroidota bacterium. GTDB lineage: Bacteria > Bacteroidota > Bacteroidia > Cytophagales > Bernardetiaceae > JBPOJO01. Next base: position 7,228 of record JBPOJO010000178.1, read on the forward strand.
CTGATACATTGGAATTATTGAAATCAATGTCAGAAAGAAACTATCTCAATGATTTTACATTAGTCGGCGGAACTGCTTTAGCTTTGCAGTTAGGGCACCGAAAATCAATTGATTTGGATTTTTTCACGCTGCTTGATTTTTCTCCCGACTTGTTATTGAGCGAGTTATCAAATGATTACAAACCAAATCTTCGTGCCAAAACCGCATTAAGTTTGGTTTTAGATATTAA
>JBPOJO010000583.1:0-6567 GCA_052033485.1 Bacteroidota bacterium
GAACGTTTGCAACAAATCAGTTTGAGCGACCACAACGAACCGCTTTTGTATCATTCTGAGGACGAAATCGGGCTTTTGGTCGACGGCTACAATAATATGCTTCTCAAATTAGAGGAAAGTAAAAATGCACTTGCGCAAAACGAAAAGGAGTCGGCATGGCGCGAAATGGCAAAACAAGTGGCGCACGAAATCAAAAATCCGCTTACGCCGATGCGCCTCACGCTGCAACATCTTGAAAGAGTAACTTCATCGGACAACAATTCTCCTGCCAAACGCTCGATTGAGACCCTTTTGAGGCAAATTGAAACACTGACGGACATCGCAAATTCGTTTTCCGCTTTTGCCAAAATGCCCATTCCTGTCGAAGAACTTTTTGACATCGGCAAAACATTAGACCACACAATTCAACTATATATTGCCGATAAAGGGCATATTTTGACGATTGAGTGCGAAACAGGCGAGTTTTGGGTAAAAGGCGACAATAAATTGCTCGGCAGGATTTTTACCAACTTAATAATCAATGCTTTTCAGGCTATACCGGAAAACGTTTATCCCGATGTCAAAGTCGTATTGAGAAAAAGCGGACGAGATTTTGTCCTCATAAGCATCAGCGACAACGGTTCGGGCATTGATGAAGGTGTGGCGCAAAAAATATTTTTGCCGAACTTTACGACCAAAACTTCCGGCTCCGGAATCGGGCTTGCCGTCGCAAAAAGGGGCATTGAGCATGCGGGAGGACGAATTTGGTTCGAAACAGAACTCGGTGTCGGCACGACTTTTCTTATCGAATTGCCGCTTGCAAAATGAGAACTTCGCCGTTGTCAGTGTCTTCTTCTGCCGTTGTTTGTGTCTTCACAAACGACCCTTCGCCGTTGTTTGTGTCTTCACAAACGACCTCGTGAGAATTAAAAGATTGATTATCAGTTTTTTGTGAAGACCCAAACAAGGGCAGAAAAAATCGGCGTTTTCGCAACTTAAAGCTTATGTTACATTTTGTTTAGCTTTTCTAAATGTCCGATAATTTCAAAAAAAAACAAGCTTGTGTGAAATGACGGTTAAATCAAAAACTGCAGACTTATTTTTTTGACAGAGTTTTCATTTGTTTTGTTTCAAAAAAATATTTTTTTTGGAAAAAAAGTATTTTATTTGTACGCTTTTCAAAAACAAACCAAAATGGAAATACAGCCCAAAGAAGTCAGTAAAACGCTTAGCCCGACAAAAGTTATTATTCCGACTTTATTCGGCATTGCGGTCGTTATTTATCTTTTTGCAACAAAAGTAAATTTTGATGATGTTGTCAATCATCTTTTGCACGCCAATTTTATTTGGCTTTTTTTAGCTTTATTGGTGCTTCTCGGACGCGACGCGGGCTATATTTACCGCATCAAAAAACTTTCTGACGACAAATTATCTTGGAAATCAAGTCTTTACATCATTATTTTGTGGGAATTTGCTTCGGCAGCAACCCCTTCTGTCGTTGGCGGAACGGCGGTGGCGGTTTTTATTCTCAATAAAGAAGGTTTGCCTGTGGGCAAATCAATGGCACTTGTGATGCTGACCGCACTTTTAGACAATAGTTTTTTCATTTTGGCTGCTCCGATTGCGATTTTTGGTGTGAACGCGCTCGGTTTAGAGGTTTTTCCGAAAATGGATATCAGCGCGGGAATGGCGAACAGTTTATTTGCTCTTTTCGGCATAAGTTATTTTCTGATAGCAATTTATACCGTTTTTTTTGCATTCGGTTTGTTTGTCATGCCGCATCATTTCAAAACTTTTTTGATGTGGATAACCAAAATGAAATGGCTAAAAAAATGGCAACATTCCGCCGAAAAAACCGGCGATGATGTCATTACGTCTTCTAAGGAATTGCGCGGGAAAAATGCGGCTTTTTGGGCTAATGCGATTTTTTCGACACTTTTTGTGTGGATTGCGCGTTATTTTATGCTGAATTGTGTAATGAGTGCTTTCACAACACCGACGATTGTTGAACATTTTCACATTTTTTCACGTCAAATTGCCTTGTGGATTGTGATGCTTGTTTCGCCAACTCCCGGCAGCAGCGGCACTGCGGAAATAGCTTTTGCAATGTTTTATGAGCAGTTTTTGGGCAATTTCAGCTCGGCTGTCGCGCTTTTTTGGCGACTTTTTTATTATTATCCTTACTTATTTTTGGGTGCGTTATTTCTGCCGCGATGGTTCAAAAGAGTTTATGAGCGGAAGCCGGAAACGGAAGTAAAAGCCTGATAAACAAGCAATTATATGTCAGTTTTATTATTATTTCTCGTTTTGTTTCTTGTGATGATTTCCGGCGTTCCTGTTGCTTACGCACTCGGCGGAACGGGGGTTTTGTTTGGTTTTTTTGCTTACGATTTTGATTTGTTAAAACTTTTGCCTTTGCGTATATACGGCACGATGACGAATAATTATTTGTTGTCCGTTCCGCTTTTTATTTACATGGGCATTATGTTGGAAAAATCAGGCATAGCGGAGCAATTATTGCGCGCAATGACCTACTTTTTCGGGCGTTCAAAAGGAGGATTAGCCTATTCTGTCGTGATAGTGGGGGCTATTTTGGCGGCTTCAACAGGAATTGTGGGGGCAACGGTCGTTACGATGGGGCTTATCAGCCTGCCGCTGATGCTGAAAAACGGCTATTCCGGTTCTTTTTCGTCCGGAACGATTGCGTCTGCGGGCACATTGGGGCAAATCATTCCGCCGAGCGTCGTTTTGGTGCTTTTGGGCGGTGTTTTAAATGTTCCGGTCGGCGATTTATTTCGTGCGGCAATGCTTCCGAGTGCGATTTTGGTCGTTTTTTATTTGTTGTATGTTTTTGCGTATGCCAAAATTTTTCCGAAGGAAACGGGCGCGTTGTTGGAAGAAGATTACCTTGAATTTAAAAAAATGCCTCGTTCCGAATTGGCAAAAGCCCTTTTTCTGCCGCTTTTATTAACATTTGCCGTTTTAGGTTCGATTATTTTAGGGGTCGCAACGCCTACGGAGGCTGCGGGAATCGGCGCACTTTTGTCGGTTTTATTGGCTTTTTGGCAAAAAGGCATCAATTTTAAAATCTTGGAAGAGACCGGTATCGAAACTGCGCGCCTTTCGGGTATGATTTTTTTAATTTTAGCGGGAGCTTCGGCATTTGGTTTGGCGTTTCGCGGCGTTGAGGGCGATGCGATGTTAAGCGGTTTTCTTTCGGAAATGAATATCGGCAAGTATGAGTTTTTGATATTTTTTATGCTGATGGTTTTTTTGGCGGGTTTTTTTATAGATTTTATTGAAATTATTTTTATTTTTCTCCCTGTTGTTGTGCCTGTTTTGCAAAAATTTGGCTTTGATATGGTGTGGATTGGCATTTTATTGTGCATCAATTTGCAAACTTCATTTTTAACCCCGCCATTTGGTTTTTCATTATTTTATCTCAAAGGCGTTTCGGGCGAAAGTGTGAAAACAAAGGAAATGTACGTCGGTATCGTTCCTTATGTTGTGATGCAAATTATTTTGCTGATTGTGTACGCTGTTTTTTTCTGAAGTCAATTGCCGACGAAAAGAAATTGTACAACGGACACTTCAATCCGTTATTCTTTGCATAATTTAACGGGCTGAAGTCCGTTGTACACGGAGAGCGAAACAGAACTAACATTTTTGAGGAAATATTAGTTCTGTAGCGTATTTTAATTCGTCAATTCATTAAATTTTTTTCTCAAAAGGTCTAAGGCAGCAAGCGTTGCGTATTCGATATTGAGTTTTCTGTCTTTCGTTAATTGCAATTTTTTAGCCTCACAACCGCCCCGAAAGGCAATCGCAATCCAAATTGTGCCGGCAGGTTGCTCCTCCGTGTCGCCCGGACCCGCATATCCCGTAGTGGCGAGTGCAAAATCTGTATTAAATTTTTCGCGGGCATTAATTGCCATACTTTTCACCGTCGGTTCGCTCACGGCGGTAAATTCGTCAAGCACCAACTTGCTCACCCCGAGCAGCAATTGTTTGATGTCATTGTCGTAGGCAACCATTCCGCCTCTGAAAAACCGCGAAGCACCCTCGTGTTGCGTGAAAGTATGCGCCAAAAAACCGCCGGTGCAACTTTCCGCCGTGGCAAGGGTGAGTTGATTTTCGGACAAAATTTCGGCAAGATTACTTTCTAATTCCTCCTCATCAAAGCCGAAAACAAAAGGTTCGATGAGCGGCAGCATTTCTTCAACAATCGCATTAGTTTCGCTGACCAAAGCCGTATAATCTTTGCCCGTTGCGGTCAGGCGCAAAGTTACCTTGCTTTGATGCGGCAAATACGCCAATTTGATATGCGACGGCAAGGAATCTTCGATTTTTTCAATTTTGAGTGAAAGCGTTGATTCCGGAATACCGATAAGTTTTATTTTTTTATGATAGATTATCGGGGTTTCAAAAAAATCTTTAATTTTTGGAAAGCCGAAATCGTTCATGATTTTGAGGGTTTCATGCGGAACGCCGGGCAATGAAATAAAGACTTTTCCTGTCCTTTCAATCCACATTCCCGGTGCCGTACCCGTCTTATTATGAAGCACTTCGGCATTTTGAGGTATAGCTGCTTGCTGCCTGTTCAGTTCGTTGAGTGTTCGTCCTCTTTTTTCAAAAAAATGGTTCAGATGTTCGAGAACAGCCTTATTTTCAACAAGTTGTACGTCGAAAAATTCGGCGATAGTTTTTTTTGTAATGTCGTCTTTTGTCGGACCTAAGCCGCCCGTCATAACAATCAAATCCGCTCTTTTTTCGGCATGCGCAAGGGCGGCAAGGATTTGATTTTTGTCATCACTGACGGTCGTTTTATGCAAAACACGGATACCCAAAGAGGCAAGAACGCCGCAGATGCGATGCGAATTAGTATCCAAAGTTTGTCCGTAAAGGATTTCGTCGCCGATAGTAATTGTTTCGGCAATAACTGTTTGCATAATTTTTTATGTAAAATGAAAAATAAACAAAAACGGCAATTATTCTAACGGCTTTTCGGCAATTTTGTTTTTGAACCAAACATTTTCGATGCTCTCAAAAGCCGAACAAGTCTTGCGGTTTTGATTTTTCACTTAGCTTTTTTAATATTGCAAAATGAAGTCAAACCCAAGACCGTTTTTTTCAAACTCATTCGACTAAACATTTGTAACAAAAATAAGCATGAAAAAATATTTTTTAACCCTGTTTTTGGGCGCATTTTTGAATATTTTTGCTTTTGCACAAAAAAATGCAAGCGAAAAAACGGAGCAATATTTTCGCGAAAATCGTCAAAATGCAGTTTTAATGCGCGCTTTTTTTCAATCTATGCCCAAAGGCGGCGATTTGCACCATCATTTGAGCGGCTCGGTTTATCCCGAAACCTATTTGCAGTGGGCGGTCGAAAAAAATCTGTTTGTCAGCAGCAAAACCGGACAACTTTTTTCCGAGCAGCCAAAAGATATGCCCGAAGTGCAGCCTTTGCGGGAGTTGCTCAAAAAGCCGGAGCTGAATTTTCGCAGCAAATTGTTGCAAGATTGGTCGAATTATTTTTATTCAGACCACGAGGGCAGTTCGCATTTTGATTTTTTTAAAACTTTTTCACTTTTCGGCATAGCTTACGATTCTTACGAAACGGAGGCTTTGCGCGAAATGAGAAAAAGAGCGGCAAGCCAAAATTTGCAATACCTCGAAACCATGATTGGAATTGCGGCAGTTGAGAAAAAATATGCCGAAAAATACCGCGAATTAAAGTGGGATAATGCCAAAAAAGATTCCGAAAATTTTGATTTTTTATACGAAGAATTGAAAAAAAGAGGGGTAAAAGAATATGCCAAACTTTTTGCCGATTCGCTTTTTCAGATAAATGAACGTTCAAAATTGCCGAAATACGGCGAAAATGAGCTTGAAATGCGTTTTCAAACTTACAGTTTGCGGGTCATTTCGCCCGAAAAAACATTTGCTCGCCTTGTTTTTGCTTACGAAGCGGATTTGCAATCGGATTTGGTGGTCGGTGTGAATTTTGTCGCGCCCGAAGACGATGCCGCGTCAATGGCAAATTACGATTTGCATATCCGAATGTTTGAATTTTTGCAAAAAAAATATCCCGAAACAAAATTAGCCTTACATGCGGGCGAATTGCGATTGGGTTTGGTCAAACCCGAAGATTTAACATTTCACATTCATGATGCTGTTTTCAGGGCTAAAGCCAAAAGAATTGGGCACGGAACGGATATTGCGCACGAAAAAAACCTGCCCGAATTGCTCAAAAAAATGAAAGAGGAAGGCATTGCGGTCGAATTACCTTTGGCAAGCAACGAATTTATTTTAGGCATCAAAAACGATGCGCACCCGATTTCTTTGTACCGCAAAGCGGGCGTACCTTTTGTTTTGGCAACCGACGATGAGGGCGTTTTGCGCACGGACATGACGGAGCAGTTTGTTTTAGCCGCTTTGCGTTACCCTGACATGACTTACAGTGAGCTTAAAATGCTTGCTTTCAACGGAATACGCTACAGTTTTCTTGATGAAGAAAGTAAAAAAAGATTGATAAAAAAAATGGAAGCGGCATTTGAAGTTTTTGAAAGCAAATTCTGAAAGTGA
>JBPOJO010000564.1:0-2467 GCA_052033485.1 Bacteroidota bacterium
TTAAACAATTGGAAAAAATAAAAGGCGAAAAAAGCGTGGAAACCCATAAAAGGCTCAATCAAAAATTAGGCGAAGCGAGGGAACAAATGCAAAAAGGTCAATACCGAAAAGAGTTAGAAACCGCAGATATTTCACAAATTTTGGAATTGCCCGTGATTTTCTTAGGAAAAGTGCCTTATGTGCGGGAAATTAAGGTGAAAAATTAAAGTTATTTCATCAAAACGCTGATATTTTAATTTATTTGAAAAATCAGCGTTTTGACACTCGCAAGCAATAAAAAAAAATCAAATTTCGCTTTTCTCTTTGTTCGAATCCATATTTTTTTCTCCCTGTTCTTTTTTTGCTTCTGCTTTCGCCTCCTTTTTTTCAAGGTATTTTTTGTAGCGATTGACGGCAACAAGTACTTGCCTTTCAAGTTCTTCCTGCTGTCTTTTGTTCTCGCGAAGTTTCTTTTTGAGGTGAATTAACTGCTTTTCGGGCTTCGGAAACATAATTTTTTGAACAGAATCAGCTAAAATTAACGCCTGCCGCACTTTGGCAAAAACACCCTTCACCCTGTATGCTCGCGCAAGTTGGTTGAGCCGAAGTAGCCGTAAAAAACTGAAAGACGTTAAAAACGCTGCAATGAGCGGTAACAAAATTATCACTAAATCTATCCAATTTTTTTTGCAATAATCTAATTTTTCGTCAGTTACCGAAAACATTGCAATAAATTCACTTGTGAAAATTATCCAAATAAAAACCTCCGTGATGCGCATCAAAATGACAATATTCGGAATGACCGCCTCTACCTTTTCCTTAAATTTCATATCTATTAACAAAATAGGCACAATCACTAAGGCAATAATTAACATCGGAGTACTGAGCGTGCGGCGCATTTTGTCAAAAAGTGCTTCATTTGCTTTGCAAACGCCCCAAAAAGGAATGTACATCAGCGCATAATTTCCGCTCAAACGCCTGCCGAAACGCAAAGGCGCGAAAAGTCCGTACAAAATAAAAAATGTTTTTTGCTTGCCTGTCATGTTTTTCATTGCCCCGGTCGCAACTAAAACAAGCAGTTCCGCCGTAACAATCGTTTGCAAAACATAGTAAGTGAGCGCAAATTCGTCGCTCCCTTTTGTGTCAAAATCCACATTGACAAGCATTTCGGAGGTCGCAAACCCCAACATGATGAGCGACAAAATTGATACAAAAAACATCGGACGAAGCAGAACAGCCTCTATTTTTTCCGAAAGTGTATTTTTCGGTGCTTCCAAGCCGATTTCCAAAGGCTCTGTGCCTTCTCTGCCTTTTGTTAAAATATCTTCAATGAGCGATTCGTAGTTTGTCATTTTATCGGTTATTTTGTTGAAAATTTGATGTCGCTAAAAACGTACAAAATATACAAAAAAAAATTAAAACATAAAAATTTGAACAATTTTGAATTTTTTTTTTTTTATATATTTTGTCAAAAAAAAAAAACTCTCTAAATTGCCTCATTCCTTCATCAAACTACCCAAAATAATGGAACAATTCGATATTTTACCCTTAAAAGGTACCGATTACATCGAGTTTTACGTTGGCAACGCCAAACAATCTGCACTCTATTATCAGCACGTTCTTGGTTTTAAATTAGTTGCCTACGCCGGACCCGAAACAGGCTTACGAGACCGTGCTTCTTATGTTTTGCAACAAGGCAAAATTAGATTTGTCCTCACCACTTCCCTCGACCCCAATTCCGAAATTACGGAGCACGTTCGCAAACACGGCGACGGCGTAAAAGTTTTGGCACTTTGGGTTGATGATGCGGAGAAATCCTTTTATGATACCGTCGGAAGAGGTGCCGTGGCACATTCCGAGCCGAAAAGACTCAAAGATGAATTCGGGGAAGTCGTTGTAGCCTCTATATGCACTTACGGTGAAACGATTCATACCTTTGTTGAGCGCACAAATTACAAAGGCGCGTTTATGCCCGGTTTTCAGCCGCGCACTTCCGCTTTTGAGGTAAAACCGCTTGGTTTTGACTACGTAGACCATTGTGTAGGCAACGTCAATTGGGGCGAAATGAACAAATGGGTTGATTTTTATGAAAAAGTCATGGGTTTTAAACTCTTGATTACATTTGATGACAACGATATTTCAACTGAATACTCGGCTTTGATGTCAAAAGTTGTTTCGAACGGAAACGGCTATATCAAATTCCCGATTAACGAACCCGCCAAAGGTAAGAAAAAGTCGCAAATCGAAGAATATCTTGATTTTTACAAAACTTCCGGCGTGCAGCACATCGCTATCGCAACGGACGACATCATCTATACCGTCGGTGAAATGCGTCGCCGCGGGGTAGAATTTCTTTATGTGCCCGAAAACTATTACGAAGACGTAAAACAAAGAGTCGGCGAAATTAAGGAAGATTTGACCGAATTGAAAAAATTGAACGTCTTAATTGACCGCGACCAAGACGGCTACCTTTTACAAATTTTCACCA
>JBPOJO010000330.1:0-1506 GCA_052033485.1 Bacteroidota bacterium
TTTAGCTCAAAAATTAAAAAATGCCGAATCTTTGCGAGAAGCATACGAAAAACACAGCCTTATTGCCGAAAAATTAAAACAAGATTCCGTTGCTCTTTTGTCTTTTAAAAAATATATTTCCGTGCGCGACAGTTTGGCTAATGAAAATAATTACAAAGCCGCACTGACAAAAGAATTTTCCTACAAAGCTGAAAAACAACAATTTGAGCAAGAAAAAAAGACTTTGGCAATGCAGGCTGAAATGTCTGTTTTGGAGCGCGACAAGAAAATTTTGCAAAAACAAGCCGAAGCAGAAAGACTTGCTGAGTTAGCGAGAAGCGAACGCGATAAAAGAAAAGCTGACAGTTTGACTAATTTGGCAAATCAAAACAAACTCGAAGCAGAAAATTTGCAAATTTTAAGAGAAAAGCAAGATTTAGAAATGAAAACCGAACGAGATGCACAAAAAAGAATCACGAATACTTTTTTGGGAATTTTTTGCACAATTTTAATCATTTTGCTTTTAACGACTTGGGGGTTTAGGCAAAAACAAAAGGCTAACCGCCTTTTAAAGCTCAAAAACAATGAAATTTTGAGTCAAAAAGAAGAAATTGCACAGCATTTAATTTTGTTGGAAAAGCAAAAAAATCACATCGAAAAGCAACACGAAGACATTACTAATTCAATTAATGTCGGCAAAAGAATACAAATTGCCTCATTGCCCTTTGATGCACATTTGAAAGACTTGGCAGCGGATTTTTTTATTTTTTGGCGACCTCGCAACATTGTTTCGGGTGATTTTTATTGGTTTCATGAGGTGAGCCGTAGTTTTACCGCCGATACTTTTCACAGGATTTATATCGTCGGCGATTGCACGGGGCACGGAGTTCCGGGTGCTTTTATGAGCATGATAGGCGTGAATTTGTTGAATGATATTGTGAAAGTGAGAAAAATCATTTCGCCCGATGAAATCCTGAATATGTTACGTTCCGGTATTTATTCTGCTTTGCAGCAAGCTCTTACAGGAAGTAAGGAAGGTATGGACATTGCCGTTTTATCACTTGAAAAAACTCGCCGCTCCAAAAAAATTCTTTTTGCGGGCGCAATGAATCCACTTTATTACGTTCAAAACAACCTTTTTTATGAATTAAAGGGCGATAAAATGCCGATTGGCGGAAAATTTGATGAAAAAACTTACGGATTGCATGAAATTTTTCTTTCAAACGAAGAAAATATGGTATTGTGGCTTTCTTCCGACGGTTTTCAAGACCAATTCGGCGGTGAAAATGATAAAAAATTTATGGTCAAAAAATTTAAAGAACTGCTTTTCTCGATTAGTGAAAAAAAACTTGACCGACAGAAAGAAATTTTAGAAAAAACATTCGACTTGTGGAAAGGAAAGCAGGAACAAACCGATGACGTAACAGTTTTAGGTATAAGGGTTTAACAAAAAAACCCGCTAACAGCGGGTTTTTTCATAAAGCAAAAAAAAATTATTTCACTTCTACTTCAGCACCTGCTTCAACT
>JBPOJO010000640.1:0-2016 GCA_052033485.1 Bacteroidota bacterium
CTGAAAAGATACCTTGTTCAAAATTACATTTTATACCTTTTCCAATAGCACTAAAATATAAGTATATTGAGTGTTTCCTAATTTCTTTTTGGTTATCGAAATAATATCCTTTTGATTTGCCTAAAAAAAATATAACCTTGCTATGAGGCTTAGTGCTTTCAAAAAGCGATTATTACGCACACGGTTGGACGATGCCGGGGCGTAGAACAAACACAAATGAAAGGCAGGGTTATCAAGGTTCGGAAAAAAGCAAAAACATTGCAGGCACAGGTAATTACACCACTTTTTTCAGAGAATTGGACACAAGAAACCCGCATTGGTGGTCTATTGACCCGAAATTCAAAGCATGGGAAAGCCCGTATGTTGTCATGGGCGGAAATCCTATTTTGTTGAATGATGTGTTGGGGGATGTGGCGGGTTGGGACGTGGATACGAAATCGGGTACTTTTACTTATGACGGAAAAGACGACGGGAAAGTGCGTGTTGATGGTAAAGAGGTAATTTCAAGGAATGACAAAGGTAATACAATTGTCAGTCCGGGCGCAAAAGATGAGGATTTGGTGAATTATACAAAATACATGATGCAATTTCTCAAAGGGCGAACAATTGAGAATGTTAGTATTGTTGAGAATGAAAAAACTCTTGCGAACAATGCTCAATTAAGCGGAGAAACAATTTCACAGAATTTCATTAAAAATCAAGCAGGAATGGCAATTGGTTATCTCTATTCGCGCAAAACCCTCAGTTTTGAAATAACCAGAAACTGCCAAGGTGAAATCCCTTTTTGGTACGAAAATCCATATGATTTATTGATAAATCTTGAGCATGAATTTGGACACGATGAAATTAACAAAGACATGTTTGTTTTTTTTAACGAACCTTTAAAAATGAGTGATGAACAAATTTCTATTACCAATACGCCGGGCTTTCTATTTCCAATGAAGACCAAACCATCACTTGCTCGCAGAACACAAACACCTTGTGGAGGCTATATCATGGAGGCCACATTCTTTAAAGTAAACGCTCTAATTATAGCTCTTAATATTGTGGGTTCAGAACATGAGATACGCGCAAACAAATATGAACTAAAATCTCCATACTATGAAAAATCTTCAAATCGATTTAAGAAATTTTCAGAAGATTATCGTTTGCGAAATGAGCAAATGTTATTTTTTTGGAATACAACTATTAATTTGTACAATAGGAATACTAAATAACTCGTGCGACAGTTCAAATAATTTTCGTTACGGCAATCATGTATCCAACAAAACGAAATCGATTAATTTTCCTACGAAAAAGTCGGTTGTTTTTAATGCGACATTGGGATATATGTCGGTTGATTTTCGTTTTTTTTCTACTATTGATACTTTCTTATTATTTCCCGATTTGAGAAATGATTTAACAAGCTTAAAAAAGACATATACAAGTATAAATGAAGTTAAAGCGGAATTGGAACAAAAAGAATACGATTTACCCTTGATATTAGTTGAGTTCAGTTCTAATAATTATGAAATATTTTCTTTAGAGTCTAAAACAATTCGCCCAATAAGAAATGCTAACATGGATTTCAAATCGGATGAGCTGTTAGAAGCCTCATATAATTCCGCCTATTGGGTTACATTAAAGCCTAATAAGGAAAAAATAGTTGATAAAGTATTTATTTATAGTAGTTTGTTTGAAAAAATGAAAAACACAGACTCACTAAGATTTCACTATGTTAGTTTGTGCTGTACGGATGATAATCTCTCTACATATATACACATTACGACAAACTATATTAGTTTTAAAAGAAAATAACATGATTTGCAATTATTCTCCGTCGTCACTTTTGTCCCCACAAACGACCTCCCGAACTTCAACATCCAAAACCGCAAAAAAATACGACGAAACGGGAACTTTGCTTGATGATTTGCAGTTTTCGTACAATCCGAGCAACAACCGCTTGCGCCACATCAAAGATGCCGTCGCAGCGGCGACTTCCGACGAAGACCTTGATAATCAATCCGATGACAACTA
>JBPOJO010000776.1:0-2020 GCA_052033485.1 Bacteroidota bacterium
CAAGAAAGACTCCCATATTATTTGGGATTTTTTGAATACTTACACAACATCCGAAAACGAGGTAAAGTGGCAATTCAGGCTTTAATTCACTTATTAGTAGCAACTTGAAATCATAATTGAGCCAAAAAGAAAAAAGAACACAAAGCTTGGGAGAAAAAGCGTGATTGGAATCGAGATGATTTTGGGAAGTTTCAAGATTTTGTACAAAAAACGGCAGAGGGGATTAGCAGTAATACCTCAAAAACAGAATATCCTACAATACCAAATGTATTTGAACAGAGCATTGAAGATGGCTATTTTCAATGCTCCCAACTTGCCTTTTTTTTACTCATTTCGTATGCGAAAGCAGAAGGATTACCTTTAACTTTAAAGAATATGAAAGCGGGCGAAATTGTAGAAGTATCATCATCTGAATTAACATGGTATGAGTTTAGTAACCAAACTAAGAATATGAGTGTTAGTGATATCAGATTAAACTCCACCCCGGTAAATATTAACGAAAACTATTTTGTCGGCGGTTTAATTGTTCAGTCCGGTCATGTGAATACCATATTTGATATTTCAAACGATGGGGATGGATTTTACTTTCATACAATAAATGCGTCGGGCACTTATAAGAATTATAATGCTAAAACAGGGTACGGGCAGTACACCAAAGCACACATATCGGGAGGTGCAGATATTTATTACCGAAACGGTAAGAATGGAAAATTGCACATTTGGAACGTATTCATAAACAATTACATCAAAATAAAATGAAAATAGTTTGTATCATTACTCTGTGCTTTGTGAGCTTACTTCATTCAAGTTCTTATGCACAAATTGCCTCGCTGCGAATATTGGATTCAATCGCACCGGAAAGCATTTTTCCGTTTGAGTTAAGATGTGATTCCGATAAAGATTTTAGGATACCGGAGTTAAGTTATCGTTTTGACAGGAAGGGAGATTATTTGTGGTTATTTGACGGAAACCTTATTGTCAAATATGATTGCAAAAATAAAAAAATTTTAATGACTAAATCTGTGAATCATTTCTCAAACGAAACTGAAATTATTAGAATTGTACCGGGTGATTCGATTATTTGCATAATTGAAATTGAGAATAATGTAACAATTGACAAAGAGATAAATTCAGTACATAGGTTTCTCTTTTATGATTACGACTTAAATGAAATAAAGAAAAAAGGCTTTGAATTGGTCAACTTTGCATTTTTAGAAATGCCTTGGGAATCATCTGCCTACAACTATGAGTATTTCTATGAAACACTTGGAGATTATTTTTTTATCGACACCGAAAATTCTATTTGCAGAATCAGCAAAGAAAAAAAAATTTTTTTACCGTCGGGTATCGATTTATTATATTCTTATTCCGGAAATTTTTTTTATTCCATGACTAAAGCTGACACAAACTTGAACATCAAAATTGAGTTGAAAGATTATTTATTGAAAAAGGACAATAAATTTCTTCATTTCGGTTATCTACTCAACGACAAAACTTATCTTAACTATTCAGTGTATAAGAAAAAAAATATTTTAATTTTTTATGATTTAGAAAAATTAAATCAATTCTCTTCATATAATTTGGGCGAGTTTATCTTGCCACGCGCTTTTCAATATCAAAAAAGTGTAATATCTTATGTAAAATCTTCAAAAATGTCTTTTTTGTATAATAATAGACCTTTCAAAAGAAACGAAAAGGGCAAAAATTACATCTATCAGTTTGAAATGCCGAAAAGATAGAAATCCGGCGCGATACTTGACGCTTTTTTCGACAATTTCCGCGTTCAGCGTGTCGCGCCGGTCGTTTTCCAAGAGAATCACTACGACCCGTGGGGCTTAAACCTCACCGGCATCGAAGAAAATGACCTGCAAACACAACAACACGCCGGAGAGAATCGTTTGCAATACAACGGCAAAGAAAAAACGGAGGACTTTTCACTCATGTATAACGACCACGGCGCACGAAACTTATGCTTACAAACCGGAAGATGGACGGGCGTTGATGAGCTTGCGCATAAGTA
>JBPOJO010000665.1:0-5088 GCA_052033485.1 Bacteroidota bacterium
GAAAAAATTCCGGAGGGAGAGAAACGGTTAAATTTGAGCGGAATCCTCAGTATTGAGAATCAGCCGATGAAGATACGGTGTAATTTGCAGAAAAAATATTATTCCGACAGTGTTCAGACCGAATCTAAGCAAGAGGTGAGCAAAACAGAGATTTTACCCGTTTTAACACTCAAAAATCTTCAGTTTGCGGTAGCTTCTCACGACCTCAAACAACACGCCGAACTCGATTCGCTCGCCGCGCATCTTCTCAAAAATCCTCATTTGCATATCCGCATCGAAGGACACACTGACGACGAAGGCGATGTAAAATCGAATCAAATACTTTCCGAAAAACGCGCTATTGCCGTCAAAGAATACTTGGTGAAAAAAGGTATAAGTTCGGAAAAAATAAAAAGCGTCGGTTACGGTGAAACAAAACCGATTTCCGAAAAACGCGAAGAAAATCGCCGCGTTGAGGTGTATTTTGAAAAATAATCAATATTTTTGTCAAAAAAAAATGATACCCAAAAAAGAAATTCAACAATATTTGAAAGCAATAAAAACTGTTGAAAAATTGTACCTTTTCGGTTCTTTTGCACGCGGTGATAATCATGAAGAAAGTGATTTTGATTTTCTCCTCGAATTGACTTATGAAAACAACCGTTTTGATTATTTTTTGTTCATGGAAATTAAAAATTTTTTGACAAAAATATGTCAAAGGAGAGTGGATTTAATCTCGGCAAAAGGACTTTCGCCGCATTTGATTTCCCTTATCGAAAAAGATAAAATTTTGATTTATGAAAGACAGGATTGGTGATAAAGCGCGCTTAAGACATATTTTTGAGGCTGCTGAACTCATTCTTGAATTCTGTAGCGACAAAAATTATCAAAAATTTTGCCGTGATAAACTCCTTATTTCGGCTGTTGAACGACAATTAGAAATTATCGGAGAAGCAGCAAACAGGGTTTCCGATGATGTGCAAAAGCAATATTCCGATGTTCAATGGAATAAAATTATCGGTCTTAGAAATTTTATTGCACAAGAATATTTTTCTGTCGACTTAGGCATTTGGTGGGATATTGTTGAGGACAAAATCCCCACGTTCAAAAATAAAACTTATTGTAGAAGATTTTTGATTTTTAACTTTAATTTTCCCTTTCTATGTTTCGTTTCACATTGATTTTAACATTTTTCTTGTGTGCATTTTTTCCGATTTTTGCACAAAAAACAATCGCTTTAAAGGATTTTACTTTGTCTTATCCCGATTGCGCGGAAGGCGACACCGCTTATGCCTACTTGCAAATTTTCAGCGATAAGAACATTATGAAGCATCGAAATGTAACGTTGCTCAAAAAAGACAATTTTAAAGCCGCGCATCAATTGCCTCAAAATGCCGCTTTTGTTTGGGTGGTTTATTATTCAACGACTTGCGGGCAAAAAGATGAAGCTTTTTTATTGACCGATGAAAACGGCAAACCGCAAGTATTTTCGACCATGATGAACGAAGAGATTCCCTTGCGCGAGCGATTAGACAAGGAATTATCCATTCACCCGAAAAGCTATGCCGCTGCCGCTTATGCACTTTCAATTGATTTCAGTGGGGATTCTTTTGACGAAAAGTATATTCAGCAACTTTCCGAAAAAGTTAAAAATGACAATAGCACGGAAGCTTTGGTTTTGAAAGCAAGAATAGCTGCTAAAACAAAACAATTTGATGTTTGTGCGGATTTACTACGAGAATTTGCGGAAAAATATCCCGACAGCGAGCATTTTTTAGCTGCTTTTGCGTCTTTGTATCAGATGCGGGACAATCCTAAAGTTTTTAACGAACTGAATGCGAAGCGCATTGCATTTATCAAAAAGAATTATCAAAAAGATGCCGTAATCAACTTATTTAACGGAGGGTTTGATTCGAATGAGCAAATCGACGCTAAATCGGGGATTGAAATCATTGAGAATTTGTTAAAAAATAACTTTTTAGCAAGCACATTGCAATATTCTGCTAAATCAAGGCTTGTTAATTATTACATTGAAGCAAAAAAGTTGGAGCAGGCGGAAAAATTGGTGTCGGCGATTATGAATGATAAGACTATGCTTTTGAATGCGTGCCTTGGGAACAAAAAACGAATATGGGAAACATCATTTAATCTCAAAAATCAACTCTGTTTTATTAATGAGGAGCGCGGAAAATTAGATGCGGCTTTGCTTTTGAGAATGAAAAATCTTGATGAATACCGCTCTTCGGAGTACAGCAAAAACTCCCCTACCTCGCCCGTTACCTACGAACGTTTGCTGCTCGGAACGATGATAAAAATGAATTTATTGGCTTTGGCTGAGCGAAAAATTAAAGAAATTTATCCCGAAGCCTATCCCGACAAAGGAGAATTGGAGTTGTTAATGGAGCAAATCGCCAAATTTTATGTCAAAAAAACAGGCACGCAAGATGGTTTTTTTGACTTTATGAAAACGGTGCATGTAAATATTCCGTCCGAGATAGAAAAAAACGCAAAAGTAAAAAGTTTCGTTTTCAATACTCTGACTAATAAAACTTACACGGAAAAAGATGCTGCGGGAAAAGTTTTTGTGCTCAATTTTTGGGACACTTTTTGCGCGCCTTGTATCCGCGAAATGCCTGATTTGAATGAAGTTGTCAAACATTTTTCGGGCAATTCCGATGTTATTTTTGTTGCCCCTTCGCCGAGTGAAAAGGCTGCTTTAGAGAAATTTTTTGAGACCCCAAAAATGAAATTTGATTATCAAATTGCTTACGGTGCCGAAGAAATGCTGAAAACTTTTGAGATTCAGGCTATACCCGTGCATATCGTTTTTGACAAAAAAGGTGAAATTGTTCTCCGACAAACCGGCGCAACCCCCGATATAACAAAACAGTTAATTGCTGCGATTGAAGAAGCTTTGAAAGCAAAATAAAAACCATGAAACATTTATTATCGCGTGTTCTCATGCTGACGCATGTGCCCTTTTCGCATGCGCATATCACCCGTATATGCACACATGACGACGGAAGTTTGCCCTTTTTCCGCTATGCGCTTGCGGCTTTTCGCACGGAGAGCTTAGCGGTGGAATTGCCTCACTCCGCCAACTCCAATTGATTTTTCACCAAGTCAAAGTAAAGCCCTTTTTTGGCGACAAGAGTGTCGTGTGTGCCGATTTCTTTGATTTCGCCTTTTTGTAAAAAAATGATTTGGTCTGCATTTTTGACCGTGCTCAAACGATGTGCAATGATAACTTGTGTTTTGTTTTGACCAAATTGAGCCAAATTTTCCGAAATAATTTTTTCATTTTTGGCATCAAGCGCGGAGGTCGCTTCGTCAAAAAACAAAAAATCAGGCTCTTTGTACACCGCACGCGCTATCAAAATCCGCTGTTTTTGCCCCTGACTGAGACCGTCGCCCGCTTGTCCGATTTTCGTTTGGAAACCGAGCGGTAAATTTTCAATGTGCGCAAGGATATTGGCAGTTTGTGCAGCAAAAAGCAAACGCGCATGGTTCGGGTTTTCGTCGCTTAATGCTATATTTTTGGCAATACTTTCCGAAAAAATAAATCCGTCTTGCAAAACCGCGCCGACTTTTGACCGCCAAACTTTTGCATTTATCATGCGCAAAGGCGTTGCGCCGATGCTGATTTCTCCTGATTCGGGCAAATAATATTTGAGCAAGAGTTTCAAAAGCGTCGTTTTTCCGCTGCCGCTTTCGCCCACAATCGCGGTCGTTTTGCCCGCAGGACTGGTGTAATTGAGCTTATCCAACACAGGCGCATCATAAGGTGTACCGTAGCGAAAAGTCATGTTGCGAAAAACAATATCTTTCCCCTCCGCGACCTGCGTTGTCATGCCTTCGCTGTCCTCGTCTTGCTGCTGATTGATTTCGTTGAGCCTTTCCAAACTCAATTTTGCATCTTGTCCTTGCTGAATAAAACTGACAAAGTGCATCATCGGCGCGTCCATTTGCCCCAAAACTTGCTGCACCGCCATCATCATGCCCAAAGTCATATTGCCCTCAATCACCTGATAGGCAGCGTAAAAAGTGATGATAATATTTTTCAGTTCGTTGATAAACGCGCTGCCGTATTGCTGCCATTGCTGCAAACTCAAGCTGCTCATCGCCAATTTTGCGCGTTTTACCTGCAATCTTTCCCACTCCCAACGCTTTTCTTGTTCGTAATTATTGAGTTTGATTTCTGCCATTCCTTGCACCATTTCCACTTCATTGCTTTGTGTATCAGACGATAAAGCGAATTTTTTGTTGTCCAAATCGCGCCTTTTTTTGAGAAAAAAACTAATCCAAAGTACATAAAATGCGGAAAAAATGACAAAGACCAAAAAAACGGTCGGACTGTAAATGATGACGAGAAAACTGACAGAAAAAAGACTTGCCAATGAAAAAATAAAATCCAAGGCGGTAGAGCTCAAAAAATGTTCAATGCGCTCATTGTCTTGAATGCGTTGCAAAATGTCGCCTAAATTTTTGCTGTCAAAAAAAGGCACAGGCAAGCGAACCAATTTTGCCAAATAATCTGCCGACAAGCGAATATTCAGGCGCACGGAAAGGTGAATGAGAATGCGGCTGCGGATAAAAGAGGTGGCTGTTTTGGCAAAAAAGAAAACAAGCTGCGCAATCAAAACGACATAAACAAAGCTCAAATTTTTTTGATGTATGCCCGTATCCACCAAAGATTGTGTGAGGAGGGGAAAAAAGAGCGACAAAAAAGTGGCGGCGGAGAGGCTCAAAAAAAGTTGCGCTATCAATTTTCGGTGCGGACGCAGGTAAGAAAAGTAGCGACGAAAATCGGTTTCTTCTTCATTATCTTCGTTTTCTGCGCGAAAACTTACATTGGGTTCAAGTAAGAGAACAATAATTTATTTGTCGGGGTTTTCCTGTTCGCGTGCCCACGCGCTTGCAAATTCCGCGTGTGTGTAGCGTATGATGTGCGAGGCGGGGTCGGCGACAAAGATATATTTTTCGGTAATTCGGAAGACGACGACGAAGTGATTTTGTTTCCAATGCACGATAAAGGGTTCGGGTTTTTCGGCGATGAGGACGGAGAGGGGCACTTTGGCGGAGAGGCTTGAAAAGCCATTTTTTTCGGCT
>JBPOJO010000631.1:0-5426 GCA_052033485.1 Bacteroidota bacterium
CGGCGACAAAGACGGCATTGCGGTAGGTACTACTGCCGCCGGTATTAATCGGATAAACAATAACGGAAAAGATTTTGAGCGCGTTTACGATACGCTTTCCATGCGTTTGACGGTAGGAGATATGTACCGCGACAAGAAAAATGTTGTTTGGGCGGCGACTTCATGTCTGATAGGGCGCATCAAATACGACAGCACAAATAAAAAAATGAATTTTAAGTATTTTCAGCCCAAAAAAGGACATCGCTACGCATTCATTCAATCCAATTCTGTTTTTGAAGACATCGAAGGAATTCTATGGTTTTCAAGCGATTCCGGTATGATTGCCGCAAAAAGGGACGAAAATGACAGCCTTTTTGATTTTCGGTTTTACCCCGCAGTCGAAGCCGACCCGACAACCATCAGTCATAATCGCATATTTCACGCAGCAATTGCTTCTGACGGGCGTACAATTTGGGTAGCAGCCGCAAACGGGCTGAATAAATTTGATGCCATCACGAGAAAAGCAACGCGCTTAGGCGAGCGTTTTGAGCAGGCAAACTTCCCGATTTATTCGATTTTGATAGACGAAAATGATAAATTGTGGATGAGCAGCAACGTCGGAATCATTAAATTTGACCCTAAAAAGCAACAATTTACGACTTTTACCATTCGCGACGGCTTGCAAAGCAATGAGTTTAATCAGTACGCCTTTTTTAAAGCTCCCGACGGTGAACTGTTTTTCGGCGGCGTGAAAGGATTTAACTCTTTTTATCCGAAAGACATCAAGCCGAATCCATTTAAACCCGAAGTCGTCATCACCGACTTCAAAATTTTTAATCAACACATCGCCCACGGCGAGGACAGTCCGCTCGAAAAAGACATTTCCCTCACGAACTATATCGAACTGACGCACGAACAGTACATTTTTTCCTTTGATTTTGTTGCTTTGAGCTTTCGTTTGAGCGAAAAAAATCAATATGCTTTCATTATGGAAGGTTTTGAGAAAGAATGGAACTTCGTCGGAGACCGTCGTTATGCAAATTACAGCAACTTGCCGCCCGGTAACTACGTTTTTAGAGTCAAAGCGGCAAACAACGACGGCGTTTGGAATGAAGTAGGGAAAAGCATCAAAATTCGTATAAAACCGCCGTTTTGGAAAACTTGGTGGTTCATTTTGCTCTCAACCCTTGCTTTTTTTGGTTCAATTTACGGTATTTATCGCCAAAGGGTGCGAATCATCAACGCTCAAAAAATAAAGCTCCAAAAATTGGTTGACCAACGGACGGCAGAAGTAGTTGAAAAAAACCTCTTTTTGGAAAAGCAAAAAAATGAATTGGAACGTTCGTATGAAAACGTCCGCATCATCGGTGAAATCGGTCAAAAAATTACCGCTATTCTTGATGTCGACCGAATCATCGAAACCGTCTATAAAAATGTCAATATGCTGATGGACGCTTCCGCTTTCGGCATCGGTATTTTGAGCAGCGATAAAGCAAGAATTGAATTTCGCGGCTTTATTGAAGACGGCAACAAACTCCCCGACGATTATGACGATGTGAATAATAATGATTGTCTTTCTGTTTGGTGTTTCAAAAACAGCAGAGAAATTTTAATCAATGACTTTGATAATGAGCACATTAACTTCATTGACAACGCAATTAAAATCAATGTCGGCAGAAAACCGGAATCTGTTATTTATGTGCCGTTGCTTTTGGAAAACGAAGCAGTCGGCGTTTTGACGGTGCAAAGTTTCCAAAAACAAGCATACACGGCGAATAATATCACGCTTTTGCAAACTTTAGCCTCTTATATAAGCATTGCGATTGACAACGCAAACGCCTATACGCGCTTAGACCATGCGAAAGAACAACTTGCCGCCAAAACAACCGCTCTTTTGGACAGTATCCGCTACGGCGAAACGATTCAAAAGGCAATTTTGCCCAATTCACAGCGTTTTTATGCCTTTTTTACGGATTATTTTGTCATTTACAAACCGAAAGACGTTGTTTCAGGTGATTTTTATTGGGCTGTAGAAGACAATCATCAACTCTTTTTGGCTATCGTAGATTGTACGGGGCACGGCGTTCCGGGTGCGTTCATGTCCATGATTGGCAATACTTTGTTGAGTGATATTGTCAGTCAAAGAAATATTCACGAGCCCGAAAATATTTTGGAAGAATTGCATAATGCGGTCAGAATTGCTTTGCATCAAGAAGATATGCAAAACTCGGACGGCATGGACGTTTGTTTGGTACGCATCAAAACTGCTCCCGACAACAGAATGAATGTTGTTTTTTCGGGAGCCAAAAGACCTCTTTTTTATGTGCGCGACGGCTATTTGTTTGAAGAAAAAGGTTTTAAAAAATCTATCGGCGGTCGTCAAAAAGAAATTGAAAGAAAGTATACCCAAAAAGAAATCAGTTTGAAACGCGGTGATTTGATTTATCTCACTACGGACGGTTATGTCGACCAAAATAATTCCGCAAGAATCAAATTCGGAACATTGAAATTTAAAAATATTCTCAGACAAGTATGTCGCTATTCCATGAAAGAACAAGAGCGCGTTTTGCTTGAAGAAATGAAATTACACCAAGAAAAAGCCGAACAACGCGACGATATTGCTATCATCGGTATCAGGCTCTAAATTTATTTTATGCAAACATTCCGACAATTTGACGAAATTTTTATTGCGGCATTTACGGCGAAGGCGCAAAAGTTTGCCGCAAATGAC
Organism: Bacteroidota bacterium; assembly: GCA_052033485.1. GTDB lineage: Bacteria > Bacteroidota > Bacteroidia > Cytophagales > Bernardetiaceae > JBPOJO01. The sequence goes on from JBPOJO010000631.1 coordinate 2,711, forward strand.
GGCTGCCCCGAAATGTATCGCGAGAATCGAGAGGCTTATTTTTCAGCCCTTGTGCGTTATTTTTTTTATGAAAAAAAAAACAATCGCCCGCTTCCCGTTGCCGTTAAAAGCGAACTTTTTGCCGAAGGTTTTTCTTACGAATCAATACACGCCCTTTTTTCACTGATTGAAAACTATGACATACCGGAACAGATGTTCACGTCAAAAGTTTTGCAAAAAGTGCTTTTCCGCAACAGTTTTCGATTTATTCTGTCGGATTTATACGAAATTCGAATGTTCAATGTTACTACTTTTTCGGAATCTCCCGAAACGGAAGCGGCAGTTGAGGTCATGGCAGATTACGCCAAAGAAAACGGTTGTTTTAAACGCGAACGATTGTTTCACAACGAACATTCCCGTTTTGGATATTTCCTCTCTTCGCAGATTTTACCCGAAAAAATGCGCGATTACAGCGGAAACACGCTTGTTTTGCTTTGCGGCGGCAGCGAAAAAATGCAGGAAAATTATTTAGCCGAAAACAATTTTAAACAATACGAACAACTCAACTTTTGGCAGGGTGTTTTGTCCGATACTGACCTTGTTTTGGACAAAAAAATCATGCAACCGCTTTTTGAACTTGCCGAACAATCTATCGAAGACGGATTGCCGCTTGTGCTTTTCGCACCTTTTTTTCAGCCGAATGAACGTTCTTTTTGGGCAGCGAAAGCCTTAAAACACAAAATGAAATTGCGAATAATTGCTTTTGTTCCCAAAAATGAGGGTACTTTTTTTGAAGAAGTTCCTTTTGATGCCGATTTTTATTTTCAAAACTTTGTTTTGCCTGACAAGTCCGAGTGTCATCGTTTAGATATTGTTGAAAAATAGTGTAACACAAGCAAGATGCTTGCGAAAAGTAACACAAGCATCTTGCTTGCGAAAAGTAACACAAGCAACTTGCTTGCGATAATCGGCTGTATATTTTTCTTGAAAAGAATTATCGAAAAAACTTTTTTATATCATTTTTGTTATCAAAACAATCCGCAACGAGAAAATTACGCTCAATGGCAAACAAAAACATCATTACAACCGACAATGTTTCACGCATTTATCAAATGGGCGGCGAGACAATTTACGCTTTGAAATCTGTTTCAATCAAAATTGACAAAGGCGAATACGTAGCTTTTATGGGACCTTCCGGCTCCGGCAAATCAACTTTGATGAATATTATCGGCTGTTTGGATACACCTTCGGGCGGGACGTACATTTTGAACGGCAAAGATGTGAGCAATATGAGTGAAAATGAGCTTGCCGATGTGCGAAACAAAGAAATCGGTTTTGTTTTTCAGACTTGTAATCTACTGCCGCGCGCCTCTGCCCTTGAAAATGTCGCTTTACCGCTCATTTATGCAGGAATCGGCAAAGACGAACGCATTCGGCGTGCTCAAAAAGCCTTGAAAGATGTCGGACTTTTGGACAGGGCAAAACACAAACCGAACGAACTTTCGGGCGGTCAAAGGCAAAGAGTCGCGATTGCAAGGGCTTTAATTAATCAGCCGAGTATTATCCTTGCCGACGAACCGACCGGCAATTTGGATACCAAAACTTCCTACGAAATCATGGCACTTTTGGTCAAATTGCATGATTTGGGCAACACAATCATCATGGTTACACACGAGGAGGACATTGCAAGGCATGCACACCGCATTATTTCGCTCAGGGACGGTTTGATTGAAGCCGATATTCAAAATAAGAATATTATTAAGCCCGAACCGGCAAAAGAAAACATTGAATAATTTTTTTTTGACATTTCTGCCCTAAAAAGCCTTTAAACCAAGATTTTCGCCTTAAACTTTATTAATTTTTACGGCAACCGCGTTTTTACTTCGTATTTGCAACACTTTCAATTAATTTTGCGTCTTGAAATTAAGTCAGCAAAACAATGAAATTTTTTTTTAAACCGCTTTTGTGGATTTTGGCAATGACAGTTTTTTCTTGTCAAAAAGCCGGAGATTTGGGTGATGAATTGCAGGAAAACGGCAGACAAATCGAAACAGCCTACACGGATACTATCACCGTCAATGCGCAAATCATTAAAATGGACTCCGTTTCGACGCTGAACAGCAGCTATATGCTTGTCGGTTCGTGCTACGACGATATGCTGAAAGGAAATTACTACGCCGAAGCGTACAGCAGAATGTATATTCTCGAACGCGATACCTTTGATATTTCCAAAGTTTCTTATTTAGGGAAAACCTACAAAACTTTTTACGACTCTCTCACACTTGACTTGCGATACGATAAGCATTACGGCGACACGACGGTTGAGCAAACTTTTGAAGCGTACAGCCTTGATGCGGAATTGCAAGATTCAACACCTTATTTTAACAATTCCGTGTTAAAAACGAAAACGCTGCTCGGAACGGCAAAGTATGCGGGGAAAAAGGAAAAAGGAAAATATTTGCATTTTAAACTCAACGATGCACTCGGAAACGAGTTTTTTTCAAAATCAGGCAGCACCGAATTTTTAAATGAAAAAAACTTCAACGCTTATTTTAAAGGAGTCAACATAAAGCCGCGTGAAAAAAATAAAAATGCAGCCGTTTTAGCTTTAGATTTGGTCGACGAAGAGGAAGGAAAAGCCGGCATTTTGCTGCATTATCACTATTCACGACCGAAAGACAACGGAGTCGGCGATACGATTATTCGTTTAACTTACGGCATCGGTTTTGGTTGGCGT
>JBPOJO010000735.1:0-1555 GCA_052033485.1 Bacteroidota bacterium
TAATAAAGCCAACATCAACCGCCTTTCGCGCATATCAGCAAGCGCTCGGCGGTCAATATGCGGAAAATATGCGTCCGCAAGTAAATGATGAGATGAAAATTCTTGACATAGTTTTTTTTTCAAATCAAAAAAGAGCAAACGTTCATTGATTTCATCGGAAGCAATAAAATGTTTTTTTTTGAATAAAAGTACAGATGTAAAATGTCCGCTTTCCCTTATTGCCGCCTCCGTAATGACGGCTGTTTTTTTCAATTTTGCTTCTTTGGGCTGTGTTATTAAAGGCTGCGGACTTGCTTTTCTGTTTGCAATTTCTAATATTGTTATCGCATTTTCGGCTTCTCGCAGCAATTCAGTGCTGTTTTCCGCACCGAGTAAGGCTTTTTGAAAAAGTAAGTCATATTGAGGTGAAAATTTAAGCAAATAAGGTACGGCGGGATAATCACTGCCGGCTTGAAACAAAAAACAATCAAAAATTTCTTTATCGGAAATGACTGTTGCCGTGTTCGGAAAATTAATTTTTTGTAAATACTTTTTATATGCTTCGGGATAGGGATAAGTGGAGAAAAGGAAGAGTTTTTTAATCACACGAAGCAATTCTTCAGACAAAAAAGGCAACAAAAGTTCGCATCGCGGACAGGAATAAGGTTTCCAAAGCAGAACATAAAAATCTTCTGACTGTTGAGGTAATTTTTGGGCTAAAAACCGGGCGCACGAGGACATAGCCCGCAGTCGATGAAAATTTTGTGCTTGTAATTTTGTAAAAAAAGCACAAAATATAATTAAGAAAAGGACAATTTTGCTCATTTTTTTGACAAAAAAAAACAAGGGCAATCAAAAAAATCACCCTTGTTCTTTCTGATTATTTCAATTCAATCATTTTGGCTGCATTTTTACCTGCGTACACGACATTCGCAAAAATTGTACCATTGCGAAAATATTCTTCGGGGAGCAAAAAGACAAAATTATTATGCTCATCAATGCTGATTTCCTTGCGAAGAATTTCTTGCGCATCTTTGTCTAAAAGTGTAAATGTTGCGGTTTTATCGCTGACTTCTTGGGGCGTAAATATAAAACCTACCGGTTTATTTTCCGTCAAAACAATACCAAATTGCTCTTTACGGAGGTCAATGTTCGCGATATTCTCATCTTTAGAATCAGTCGTTCTGAGAATAATTTTACCGCAAGTGGATTGACCGGGGTCGGGACAAAGCGTATTGTTGCGATAACCGCCCGAACCATAGACAATGATTTCTTTCGGGGTATCAAGCGTAGAATTTTTTTGAGCGAAAAGCTCTTCGGAAAAAAACAGAACGGAAAATGCTCCGAATAACAAACCTAATTTGTTCATTTTGTAAAAAATTAGAAAATTGATGCTTCATGAGAAGATGCAGAAGCGATTGCATTTTGTTGAATTTTCGTACGCAAAATCAACATGCAACAAAGCTATTTTTTTTTTTTTCTTATTCAAATTTTTGGCTGTATATTTTAAAAAAATTATATATATTTAATAATTGGTTAAAATTAAATAATTTGTGAATTGTATTTAATTGTTTAT
>JBPOJO010000091.1:0-1804 GCA_052033485.1 Bacteroidota bacterium
TTATTTTCATTTTACTTTGATTCCGTTTTTTAAAAGTTTTATCGTGTTCATATTTTCCCTTTCGTTTTGTATTGAAATCATATTACTGTATCTAAATAGCTATTGCAACAAAAAAGCGACAAATAACCATTATTTTTAAAGATTCGTATTAAGCAATATAAACGCAATGTATAAAAGTTATACACAGGCTGTGTATAACCTGTGTATAACTTGAGCTATTAGGAAATTCCGAATAGCTCAAAATTTCTCGATTTCATCGTTGTTTTTGAAGCAATCGAAAGCAAAGTCAATGCAGTATTGAAACGTATACAGACATACGCGCAAGTATAGCTATATCAAGGCTTTATAAAGAAAGCGTCAGAAAGCACGATAAAATCGAGCAATTTTTCGTACAAAATTTGCAAAATCTATCAAAATCAAAACAATGAAAAACGCCCATTTTTTCATTAATCTTTTCAATAATTTACAAAATAAATTTTAATTGGCTTTTTGAAAAAAAAATCCCGTTGCACAGTGTCTATATCTTCTTTTAACGTACTAGCAAAAAAGCCCGTGTCCGTAGGTAACTAAGGGCTTTTTTTGCTTTCTAAGATCGTAGGATTTTGTTGAAAGTTCTATTTATAAATCATCATTGAACAAAATGAATACTTTTGTCTAATCATCTTTTCACGTAAACCATTGATTTTATCAATGAACAAATTGACATATTTTGTCTAAACAACTTCGAAAATAGATCCAACGTAAGCTTTTTGGGTTTATTTAGACAAAGAATAAAACAAAGAAAAAAGAGAAATCAAAAGAATCAAAGAAACGACAGCAAAATCAAGAGCATCCATTACAATAACTTTTCTAAATCTTTTTGACTCAACATGTACAAATTATTTTCAATCATATATTTCAATAGGTTAGAAGCTGATTCTTTCAACGTTTCTACAATAACAATCGAACGTTCTAATATATTATAGTATTCTGCATTTCGTCCTGTATAGGGACAAGTTCCGATTTTCACATAAACCAATTCGCCAGATTCAAGCAATTCATTGAAAAGACTCATAAAGCCGGTATTGTTTACAAATGATTTGTTATTGTCTTTACCTAGCTTAACTAGCATCGAGTAGCAAAGCTCACCTTTCTCAGCAAACAAACCCAATATCTCAGCTTTTTGACGCTCAAGAAATACATCATTAACTTTTGGCGTTAACCCTTGAATTGTTGTGTGTTTCTCAACCATTCGTTCCACCCTTCAATTTAACGTTCGTACAAAAAAATCGTTTGGATAAATTGCGCTTCATTTTAGGAGATAGTGGCAAAGCACCCTTTTCAAGCTGCCAAATACGCTCAGGCCCTACGTCAAGAATCTCGCCCATAGTTACCTTCGATACTTTGAAGTATTCCCGAAACTTTTTAAGTTCTTCACCCGTCCAAGATTCTACAGGCTTCAAATAGAATTCCATAAACCCTCTTTTATAAAATTGACAGCCTAGGTCACAATTTATTCCCCAACTGGTGTGACTCCACGCGATCTTTCGATTTCTGCTTTCGCTTCATCAGGCGTAAAAGTTGGGCCAGATGTTCTCATGTCACTGTCATGGAGAACCAACGCATAATAAAAATAGCACAACATGAAGTATTTCAGAAATAAATTGAAATATTTCATGTTTTGAATAACAATTGATTCTATATGTCAGACCTTGGTAACATTGGACGCGATGCAAAAGGAAGATTTGATTATGGTCATGCATTCACAGTCAAGCTTCCCTATGAATATAAATTAATTCGTGACGCTGTAAAATCCGCAATCTAT
>JBPOJO010000215.1:0-6181 GCA_052033485.1 Bacteroidota bacterium
CTGCATTATACCACAACAAAATATTTTCCGAAACACCTGAGTTTTTCGTAGCCGAAAGTGTTGCCGAGCCGGGTGAGCAAAGATTCACATTTGCGGCTGTCGGTAAAGGAAGCGGATTAACCGTTACCTTGACCGGCGTTCTCGGCGTGCTCAAACAGGAAGACGGCGGCGAATTTTCTGTTCCGCGTATTTTGATGTTATCCAAAGAAAAACCGGAGTTGCTTGTGTTATCTGCCGCCGTATTTGTTGCATTCACTACAAAACGCACTTGGAAAGTACTTGTTACAGCCGCGCCCAAAATGGCATCAAGGTCAATGCCGGCTACAGTTTGCCAACCTACACCGCTGTTGTAAGTACCTACATTCATCCATGTAGCGGCGTTTGAGCGGCGGGCGAAAACAGTCATTGTGCCGCTGCCGTGTCGCAAATATTGAAATCCTAAGTTTAAATCCGTTGCCGTTGAGTAGCCCGCTAAGTCCAAGGTTAAAATTAATTCACCGTCTTGCGCGGCACCGCTTGCCGAGCGGTCAATTGTTATGAAAGACGTTCCTCCTGTAACAGAAGGTGTTATTCCCGCCGGTTTTAATCTTGCCCGCATACTTCCCCCCGACCGAACAAACTGCCACTCGCCGGCACTTTTGTCATTGAGACAGGCACCGCCGGCATTCAAAGGATTTGTTGTTGCGGAATAAGTAACTGTCGCACCGACGCACTCAAAAGTTTCGTCATAAGGCAGCATATTGTTGCCGGAGCCGGGCGCGTAAGTGTACTCATCTATATAATAGGTCTGCGAAGATGTCAAAATTCCCGTCGAATAGGTAGCAGAATTGTCCACAAGTTTTGTGCCGCCGGTTACTGCCGTGTACCAATCTATTGTTCCGCCTCCTCCGGCAGTTGCCGTTAAAGATGCTGTTTGACCGCAAAAAATAGACGCTCCCGGTGATGTCGGCGAGGGCGGCGGGGGTGTTGCATTGACGGTTACGGTGCGCGTAAGGGTAGGGTTACAAGGGCTAACCCCTGTTGCCGTGTAAGTTATAGAGCCGCTCGGAACAGTTGCCACAACTGTTGAACCTGTGCAAGTATTGAGGTATGTGCAGGGTGCCCATGTCCATGTGTAAGAACCGCCCGAAGTTACGGCTAAGGTAATCGGTGAGTTGTTACAAGAGTTTGCCGCCCCCGAGAATGAAATATCCGCGCCGTTCGCCGTTAAAGAAGATTCTGTTGCCGTCAAATCAAGTGCTTCAAAAAGGTCAGTTGTGCTGAGAGCATAACAAAAGGCAACGGTTACTGAACTGCCGGCTGCAATGTCGCCGATATTGAAAGATAGAGAGTTGCCGATGTCGCCTTCCGTTACGGAACCGGCCGTTCCTGTCATGCCGCCCGTGCCGTTCCAAACAGCAACCGGGTCGGTATTCGTGAAGCCGCCGTAAGCTCCGCGTGCGCGAGAGTCTTTTGCGCCGAGACCGAGATAACAGCCGCGATTACCGGAGCCGCCGCAGCCGCCCTGCGATTCAACAAGCGCGTAGCAGTGGTCGGGTTGAATGGTAGGAGGAAGTTGCGGACGATAACGAACACGATTTCGTGTAGAAAAATTACCCGTCCAAGGTTGGTCATTATCAGGGTCAAGTGTTCTCATATAATATACGCCCGTTGCCGTACTCGGAGAAGAGTTGGTGATGGTAACAGTCGTGATAAAATAAGTCTTGTTGCGCGGAACACTTGTGGAAGCCGAAATAACAAGATTTCCGCCCGGAATAGCAATATTACCGCTCCAAACACCGATGGCTTCGGTTGCAGTAAATGTATAAGAAGTTACAGACCCGGGTATATTTGCAGAAGCGCAACCAGGGGCGGTGCCGTGATTGACGTAGTTGGTGCCGTTCACGCGAACAACAAAGCCCTCTTCAGGCGTTCCGGGTACAAAATAATCACCGCAATAATTGGGCAATGTGGCTGCATCGCCGCAACCAAGAATTGTAACTGCGCCGCCGGCAGTTCCCCAACCGTTTTTGCCGGCATCACAAACGAAACCAAAAAGCCCCGCTACGTTGCCGTGATATACGCCGAGCGGTCCTGCTGCCGGTGCAGCGTTATTGGTTTTGAAAATACCGCAAGTACCGATGCCTACCTCCGTAAAAGAACCCTGCAAAAAACACTCGCTTGCAACCAGTTGTCCGAAAGTATTTTGAGTAAAAAAAGTCAAAAAAATGAGGCAAACCGCCTTTAAAAAAGTAGAAAATTTTTTCATCTTTATTCGTTGTTAATTTTGGTAAGAAGTGTGTTAAAATAGTCTTTTTTACCCGCAAGGTATTGATTCCACTCGGCTACAGTCCAAGCGGCGGGAGCGTATTGTTTTTTAAGAACAAGGATAAAACCCTGAGGAAATGCTTCTTCTTTGCTGAATTCAAAGTCAAGAAGATTGTCATCAATCACGGAAGCGAAAACCTGTGCTTTAATTTCATCTTTAAAGGCAACAGCCGCGTAAGGGACAAAAAAACGCTCACTCTCAAGCGAGCCGGTCAATTTGATGAGCATATCTGCACTCATCGTCGCTTCCCCTGTCGTTTGTGCTGACGTTACGCCGACAGAAAACCAAACAAAAAAGCAGGAAAGCATTAAAATTCGGAAAATTTTACTCATAAAGTTACATGAAATTTAAGATGAAACAAAGCATTTGCTTACTCAAAAACTAAGACAACAAATATACAAATAAAGTTGCCTAAAAAAACAAAATTTCAGGAAAAAATTTTGCAAAAGATTCGTTAACAATTAATTTATATTGTTTTTAAGTTAAATTAAAACATTTAAAAGTAATCTTTTTTGAAGATAATTCTATCTTTTTAGCTAAAATATTTCATAAAACATTAAAATAAAAAAAAATCCGCTTTTCGGCGGATTTTTGTCTGAAAAATTGTATAAAATTTCAAAAAAAAATATTTTCAAAAAAATATTTTTTTGGTGGATTTTATTTCAAAAACATACCCGCTTCGGCAATTCCGTTTTCAAAAGCATACCGAAAAAAAACTTCCGCTTCCTGTGGCTGATTTTTAACTTCAAGCAAATAAAGCCCGTAAAAATATTGAAAGTAAGCATCTTGCGGAGCAATTTTTTGGACAATTAAAAGCGATTTTTCGAAATTTTGATAGTCTTTTCTCAAACGAAACACAACCGCCTTTCCGAGTTCTCCGACAGCCGATTCGGGTTGCAAATTGGCTAAGTTTTCGTAAAATTCAAAGGCTTTTTCAGGGTTTTCAAGGTCGTTGAGGTGAATTTCGGCAAGTGCCAAATTGACATAAAAATCCTTCGGATTCTGTTTGTATAAATCCGAAAAAACCGCCAATGCAAAGTCTATATCATTGTTTTCGCGCGCAATATTAGCTATTTCTTTGCGCAATTCGGGTTTGCCGCTCAAAGCAAAAGCTGCTTTTAAGTGCGATTTTGCAAAAGCATAATTATCAAGGTTTTGAGCATAAATTTTACCCGCCAATAATTGTGCATCGGGGTTGTTTTCTTCATTGTAAAGTGATTTTCCGACGGCTTCAAGAGCGTTTTTGTATTTTTTTTGTGCATAAAATTCTTTTGCCTCCGCTAAATTCTTTTCCGCCGAATACGTCGACATAAGCCCTCCGAAGAACCAACCTAAAGTGCCGACAAGCAAAAAAACACCGAAAACAATGCCGTAAATGACCGATTTTTTGCTCGTAAAAGGTTCTTTGCTTTGTTTATGCGCGTTTGGCGGCGGGTAGGGAGAACGATATTCTTGTCGCGAAGGCTGTACCTCCGGCTGTGTCAAGGAAAAATCGTAGTTCGCTCGCAAAAGCGGGTCTGAAAGGGTTTGATAGGCATTATTGATTAATTTAAAAGCCTCTTCCGCATCGGGCGCGGGATTTTTGTCGGGGTGAAATTGCAGTGCTTTTTTTTTGTACGCAGATTTGATTTGCTCAGGACTTGCCTGCGGCGAAACACCGAGTAAATCATACAAAGTATACTTTTTTAACATTTTGTTTTATTTTTTTGTAAGCGTTTGACTATCCATGTACAACAGACCGAAGTCCGTTAAATTCGCCGCAGATAACGGACTAAGTTCGTTGTACATTAGCTTGCAAGCTCTCTGAACGGCAAATTTACAAAACAAAATAAGATTTCGCAAATTTTTCGGCTCGCCTTGTATCATTCGGCAAAAAGAAAAAAAAACGTCTAAAAGTTCTCAAAAAAGCCTAAAAAATTAAGTATTTGCAACGGCTTAAAGTCTTTAAACGTAAAGATTCGCGTTTGCCGGCTTGTTTTTCTTTTCTTTTATCGAAAATGTATTTGTTTTGTAAAAGTTTTGATTTAGATTCGCGTTTGTACTTTGAACTTTAAAAGATATTTTACTTTACCCCAACTTTTGTACAATGAACATTGATTTCAGCGCGGCACGATTAAAACATTTGCAGTGGAAATTTCGAATAAGGGCTTTTCTCGACGGCAGAGAAACGCTGACAAAAGAACAAGCAATTTCGCATGAACATTGTGATTTGGGAAAATGGTTTTATGCGGAAGGAAAACCAAAATACGGACACTTGCTCGTTATGCACGATTTTGAAAACCTGCATATCGAACTGCACCGGCAAATTGCGGATATTGTTGAGGCAAGAATGAAAGGCGAAAAAATGAAAGCGGAAGAGATTTATCAGCAAATGCTCACAACTTCCGACAAACTTCTATTCTGCCTGAACGAAGCCGAAAGCGAATTTGCCAAAAAAGTTTAAAACACGCTGTTTGCAACAAGACAAACAGCGGAAAAAATTATTCAGCCATGAAAACACGCTTTTCAGTCTTATTTTTTATCGCTTGGGCTTTTATTTTGCCCTTGCTGCGTGCGCAGGAGGACTCGCTTTCGCAAAAAATGTCGAAATTAGGCATCAACGAACTCATCGAAGGACGTGTTTTGACGGACGACAAAATTGTGGGGGCGAGCCGCTCGGCACGTAAATTAGAAGATTTGCCGATGACCGTTCACGTCATCACGGCTGATGAAATTTTAAAAAACGGCTATACCACGCTCGTCGACGCATTGAAAATGGTGCCCGGCATTCGAACGGCAAAAGTCGGTAATGCGCAATCAGGTGAGCAATTTATGCTCAGAGGATTGGAGGGAAACGTATATACTAAAATTTTACTTAACAGCTTGCCGCTTCAGCCGAGTTCGGACGGCACTTTGGGTATCAACGAACAATTGCCCATCAGTCAGGTAGAGCGGATTGAGGTCATTTACGGCGCGTCTTCCGCTTTGTACGGCGCGGACGCGATGGCGGGCGTTATCAACATTATCACCAAAACGGGGCAAAATTCAAACTTTACGCAAATGAACATTCACACGGGGCAATTCGGCTACCGACACGTGAATTTTTTTGCCGGCGGGAAATTGGGAAAAGACAGAAACATCGTTCAATATCAAATTATGGGCAATTGGGGCAGTCGCGACGACATTAACGTCAGAAATCCCGCTTACGACAAAATTTATTCTTTTTTGGAAGACAACCCCGGCTTTGCCGGCAAATCAGAGGCTGAAATTCGCGCATACCTTGACTCGGACGAAGGAAAAGCACTCAAATACAACTTGGCAATCAATTCACCTTTCTATAACGGTGACATACTCAATCCGGAAATCGGAAAATTGCCGCAAAAAAGCTATATGTACGGCGCAAATGTGCGCTACCGCAATTTGAATTTTTCATTTTACGAAATGTACCGCGAAGAGCATACCTCTTTGGGGCGACTGCCTGTTTATTTTGCTTACGACAATCCGGAAGCTAAAATAGGCGACAAAACACAAATCTACAGCTTTAATTATTCTTTTGACATTCATAAAATTACTTTTACAACGAATGCGATGTACCTTCGGGCGCGTTTCAATCCCTTTTCTTCTTATGCAAGCACTTTTCACAATTTCGGGCGAAGTTATGTTTTTCAAGCCTCCGACGACGTTTTTGCCGAAGCCCTTGTCAATTACAATTTGAGCAAAAAAATTGAAATTACTTCCGGTGTTTCTTACAAACGTTCGGGCGCAATGCCGCTCACGCGCGATTTTGAAACACCTTTTGACACCGATATTTACAAACCGTTCAGCAACAAGGTAGAGTTGGTCGACATTACTTTCGGTGATTTTGGCGTTACCAACAAAACAATTTCTAACATA
>JBPOJO010000005.1:0-5426 GCA_052033485.1 Bacteroidota bacterium
AAACCCACAAACCCGTTTTTCACGTACAAAGATTTGACAACTCGCCTTAAAATCAAAAAAACGATGAAAACCACACACAAAATTACCATAAAAAAAATTTTCTACTTACATTTTGAGAAAAAAAAAACAGGTCGCCGTATTTCGTTTCCTCTTTTCGCTATTTTTAGCGGCATCATTTACAAGCTCAAAACAGGCGTGCTGTGGCATTTATTGCCATTAGAAAAATTCTTCAAGAAAAAGAAAATTAGCTATCAAACAGTGTTTTATCACTATAATTCATGGAGTAAAAGCTGCTTTTTTGAAAAATTTATGCTGCTCTGATAGTGAAGCACAAGAAGTTTGTCAAGTTGAAGATTATGAACATGGACGGCACACACCTGCCCAAAAGGGTGGAGAAGAGGTTGCATACCAAGGGCGGAAAAAATGTAAAACGACAAATTTGCTCATCATTTCGGATAGTTTTAGTGAGTTCCTATGCCATTAGCGGCAACCATAATGACCTTTTTAACATCAAGGAGCATGCCTCAAAAATGTTAACAAAACTATCAGGCTTATTTACTAATCTTAACAATACGCTGAATGCAGCCCCCAACTTTGGCATCAATAAAGAAATACCAAAAACGAGAGAAAAAAAGTGAATACGCTTGATTATCAAGTATATAAGAGCGATTCTCTATCGAACAGCTTAACGCGTGGACGGATACAAAACACTTGCTGTCAGACACAAAACTTCTGCCAATAATCGGGTGCAATTGCATTATCTTGCCTTTTTTCTTATTTTCCTAAAAAAACATTTCAAGTTTAAGATTTGTTTTTAAATGAGTTCAATATAAGATTCGCAAATTTATCATTTTTGCTTTCCTTTCCGTTTTTTTTATACCTTTGCGTTTTGCAAGTCAGAAAAATACAAATCCATGTTAAAATCCATGACGGGCTACGGAGCAGCGAGTTTTGAAAACGACGAGTTTCGTATTGCCGCCGAAATTAAAACGCTCAATTCTAAGTTTTTAGATATTAATTTGAGATTGCCGCATATTTTTCCCGATAAAGAAATCGAGATAAAAAATTGGCTTTCCGAAAAAATTGAACGCGGTAAAATCTCCCTCAACATTAAATATACGGCTAAAAATAACGCCGTATCTGCCCCCGCAGTCAATTTTCCGCTTGTGAGTAAAACGTTTCAAGAACTCACACAAACTGCGACAGTTTTGGGAGCAAACACAAACGACATTTTCAGAATTGTGATGTTGATGCCCGACGCTTTTACGCATGAGGTAAATGAGGAATTGAAAGACAATCATTGGAAAATTGCAGCCGAAACCATACTTTCCGCAATTGAGGCTTGCAATGCGTTTCGTTTGCGTGAAGGGGCTTTGCTTGCCGAAAAAATTCTTGTTTATTTGTCTAAAATTAGGGAATTGCTCCTGCTCACGGACGCAAATGACGCGGCGCGCGTGTTACACATACGCGAAAAATTAAGAAAACACCTTGCCGAATTTGTCAAAGATGAATTTTTTGATGCGAACCGATTTGAGCAGGAAATTGTCTATTACATTGAAAAATATGACATTACGGAGGAGAAAGTTCGCCTGAAAAACCACTTGGATTATTTTTCGGAGGTTATTCAAAAAGAACTCTCCAACGGAAAAAAACTCGGTTTTATTGTGCAAGAAATCGGGCGTGAAATCAACACCATCGGCTCAAAAGCCAATGACAGCACTATTCAACGTTTTGTAGTCGAGATGAAAGATGAACTTGAAAAAATTAAAGAGCAGTTGCAAAATATTATTTAGCCTTATTTTGCTTTTTTCTTTATCTCTGCAAGCGCAAAGCGAAAAACCGACGGAAAGGACTTTTAAGGCTTTTCAAATTGCTTTTTTTCCTTGCTTCAATTATCAAGGAAAAACAGGCAACAATGTCTACTTGCACGGAAATTTACTTTTTGCAGCAAGCGACGAAGCAAGGCTTTACAATGAAAACCGTAGCCTTATAACAGGGCAAATTTTTCGGGCAGGCGGCGAGCGATATTTTTCCGAAAAATCGCTTTACGGTGCGCGAATGCAGTTTCGCAGCTACGGCAAAACCTCCTTTTGGGCTTTGCAGCCTTATCTTTTGCACAACGGCAAAATTGCAAGTTTACATTTTGGTCAAAGACTGCTTTTTTCTTTTGAAAACAGAAATGACGTAAATGATAAATTCAATTCTGATGCGCTTTTGGCAATTTTTTTGGCAAAAAATTTCGCTGTCGGTAAAAAAAATCTTTCGACAAGTTTGGCTTTTGAATTGAGAAAAGACCTCACAAAAAAAACAAACGGAGAAGAAAGACGTTTTTTTTCCGGAAGTCAATTTTTTTTTCTGACCGAATACGCTTTTTTTGACAAATTTTCGCTCGGTTTTTTTGCACAATTTGCAACTAATTATTTTTTTGCCTTAGCTTTGTATGATGTTAACGGAAAAATCATCAAACCTGACCGCAAACTCAACATCAACGAGCTTTATTCGGGAATTGTGCTTCGGTACGGTATTCGAAAAAATAATGACGAAGGAAAAATATTTCCTTACGGTTTGATTTTTTAGTTCATTTCAACATAAACCATTCAAGAATGAAAACAATCAAATTTTTTTCGCTCTGTTTTTTGTTCGCTTTCGCGCCGCTTGTTCTTTTCGGACAAAGCAACAAACCTAAAAAAGAGGTCAAAGAAGTTACGGAACTTTCGCCCGATGACAAATCTTTGAAGGAAGAATTTCTTGCCTATCTTGCCTCTTACGACAAAGTTTCGGAAACGAAAGACATCAAAAGTGTCATGCAGTTTGTCTCGCCCGAACTCTCGTCAACACTTGTTACTTACGACGTGCAAGACCGCGTAAAAGTGATTAACAACGACTACAACGCCTTTGTGGAATACCTTCGAAAAGTTATTCGCAATACGGACGTTAGCGTGAAATATCAGTTGAAAGATATTTTGAAATTATACACCGCAGGCAATATCGGCGTGGTTGTGGCTAATTCGGAATATGAAATCATCAAAGACGGCGGAATTTGGTCTAAAGGCTTTGAAACCAACACTTTTACTTTCAAAAGAGCGAACAAAGACAGCAAATGGAAATTGATTCACCTCACCGTTATCGGCGTGGAAGATGAAAAAACAAAAGGCTCCTGTTCATGTGAAATTTATCGCTCAAGCAAAGGAGCAAATGCCGGCAGTTTTGTCGTCAAAACGACCGTTCCGAGCGGCAGAAATTACAATACCCTGCTCAATAATTTTGAAATTATTTACGGAAAAGAAGACAGAACGATTAATGTCGAAGCGCACAGCTATAAATGGCTGCGAAACGGCGACATTCTTTTGCTCAAAGACCCCAAAAACCCGGCTGAAACTGACAAAAAAATCGCTACCGCGCACCCGCAAGACGAGCTTGATGCCATCGTTACGATTTTGAAAACTCATCTTTATTCGGACAACTGTATCAGTGTCAAACCGCGAAATTAGTTGTTTGCCTAAAAACAGGGCACTTTTACCCTATTTTTTGACTTTCGGCAACATAATTGCGTTTTTAATTTCTGTTGAAAATCTAACCTTTGACCGATGAACTTATTTAAAAATATTTTTTTGGTTTCATGTTTTTCCCTCCTGACAACAGGACTCGTTTTTGCTCAGGACAGCACCACCGTTAAGAATATGGGGACTTCCGAGCCTGATTCGCTTATGCTTCAAAAAATTGATGCCGTCAAAAATAACGACTTGGAAAGCGAATTGGTGAAAGCAAAAACCCCAAACGAAGCTATCGCAGCTACCCTGAATGCTTTTGTGCGTGATTATTCCGATTTCGGAAAAACAAAAGACAAAATGAAAGTCCTCGCCTATATGTCGCGTGACTTGGTCTATAACATTGTCAATTTTGATATTCGCAATAAACACGAACTCATTCAGTCTGATTTTAACGGCTTCAACAAATACCTCAACAAACTTTTGGAAGAAGACCATTATGTAGTCGACTACAAAATTACCGAAATGGTCAGTAATGAGGTTACGCACAATCTCGGAGTGGTGGTCTATAACGCTGAATATCAAACCTCTGCAAACGGGGCGGTGTGGACAAGAGGCTCGGAAACCGTTACAATGACGTTCAAAAAAACGAACGGCAAGTGGAAAATTATCTACTTTACCGTCATCGGGCGTGAAGATGAAAAATTCAGAGGAATTTGCATTTGCGAATTGTACAAAGCTGCAAAAGGCGGGTACATCGCAAAAACAAACGTTCCTTCGGGGCGCAGCTATGATTCGCACATGAATAATTTTTCATTTATCAAAAGTACGGGCGGTCGAATTTACATCAAATCGGACGGCAAAACCTATCGTTGGACAAACGACGGCTCAATTTTTCTCGAAACGCACCACGATTCAAACGGTGTTTATATCGGAAAAGCAATGCAAATCAATGAGCTCGACGGCATCATAGAAATTTTAAAAAGTTCTATTTTTACCGTTAATTGCACCGAAATTAAGCTCATAGCGCGTTAGTGTGGCATGTTAAAAAAAAACGGTTTTCCGAATTTGATTTCGGAAAACCGTTTTTTATTTTGCGGTTTGTCAATTATTTTGTGCCGCTGAATGTTTGAGTCATTGCATCAACAGTCATGCTCCAAGTCAATTTGTTGCCTTCAATTTTTCCGGTGAAAGGAATTGCCGAAGCGTCCATTGTCAAATTGTAGATGTTTGTGCCGCCCGAAGTAATTTTTACCGTTCCGTAGGGTTGCGTTTGACCGACCATTGTGATGCTCAAGGTAGCAGTAGATTCGGTTACTTTCGTGAGAACCGTAGTTGCATCAATCGCAACGCCCATAGCATTCAATTTACCTTTGTAAGAGCCTGCCACTGCGGTTGCCGCGTCGGGAGCGGGTGTGCTGCTGCTGTCGTCTTTTTTGCAAGAGGTGAAAGCAATCATTACAACTGCCCAAAAAAACAACATTAATTTTAAGTTTTTCATTACTTGAAGTGTTAATTTTAAACGTTTTAGGGAGTTAAAGCACTCCCATTTTTAATACACAAAAACAAATGCACCGTTTTAAACAAACATAATATATTTGTAACTTTTAGCCGTGTACCGCGAGCTTTAGCTTGCGGGCTTGGAGGATGGTATCCTGTTTAGCCGTGTACCGCGAGCTTTAGCTTGCGGGCTTGGAGGATGGTATCCTGCAACTGAACGTAAGGTCGCAAGCTAAAGCTCGCGCTACATTCTTGGCAAACCGGCAAAACAATTACTAAAATTTTTTATGTTCGTTTTAAAACGGTGCAAAGTTAAACCTTTTTTTTATTTTCGGCAATTTTTATATTTTTAATTGAGCATAAAGGGCAAATCGAAAATTATCAGCCGAAAGGCTCCCAACGAATCGGACTTAAACTTGTGATGTCGCGTACAAAAAC
>JBPOJO010000760.1:0-3927 GCA_052033485.1 Bacteroidota bacterium
GGATACTGCACTCAATATGCTTTCATTCGAACTCAATATTTCTATGATTCCAAGCATTAAACCGCCGGGTTTCAGATTATCAGGGTCATCAATATCACCGACTAACCACTCTAAGTCAAGGCAAGAAGTGCTAAACTGCGAAGTTATATCATTGCCTTTTTCCGAACTAATGACTGTTTTAAACTTCGGGTGATTGTTCTCGCTGCTCACTCGCTCGTATTTGAATTTATCCAAATTTGTCGGGTCGTCAGGGTTTTTTCGATTGTAGTCGTCAATGTGATGTTGCAAAACGATACGACTGATAACTAAGCCGCTGTCGAGGTGATGACCGATTTTTTCGGCATATTGTTTATCAGAAGCTGAAGAGTTTTGGTTTCGTTCCAAAAGTGTAAAGTTTCCTACATAACCTGCATAAACAGCCCCTTTCGGTGCCGAACGGTGATAAATATGCTCAATCGAAGAATCGCCCGAAATCATGTTAAAATTCACTTTGAGTGCTTTGTAGCTCATATTTGACGTTGTTGCACGCGCATATCCTTCTCGAATGATTGTAATATGCTTGCCCGTTTCGTTGTAAAGGTGTTTTTTATCCATTAAGCGAATGCCAAGTTCGGCTTTGAGATTGCCGACGTATAATTTGTCATCAATCAACCTTAAAAAATCCGGCAAAGCAGTCGAAATTTTTGCCTTAGCAATAAAAGATTCAAAAATATTGACAATACTTTTGTTGTCCCCGGCAAGCGAATAAATCAAAAAACGGGCGTAAATTGCGTTAAAAATACGTGTTTTTTCTTCAAACTTGTAATCGGATTTAACAATCGCAAACATCAGCGCATATAAAGTTTGGATTTTTTTAGCTAAAGATGCTAATAAATGAAGAGAAGCAAGATATTGAAAAACACCTTCGTCATCAAGAAGAACGCCGTTATCGGCTTGATATTTAACCTCACAAAAATCCATAAATCGTTTTACAAATGCTTCATGTGCATTAGTGCGAGGGCGCGAATCTTCTTCTTTTTTGATGTAGTTGCGAAATTGACGATAAATTTTTTCTTTTTTGTAATCCGCGTTTTCGGCTGCAAAAAAGAATTTCAATAATTCATCTTTGCGCATATTTAAAGTGTCCTGATGCGCCGCAAGAAATTCATTCATGCGCTCGTATATCGCCGTGCTGCATTTACCGTAAAGGTCGCTTTTGATAATGTCAAAACTTTCAAGCGGCTCACCTGCCGAGTTAATACTCGAAAATGCTGTTAATGCTAAATCTATTGCTATTTTTTCATCAGGGTTTGAAACCTCAACCGTGATAAAAAATGAATGTTCAAATGCTTTATCTAACAAGTTTGAAAAAAAATCTTTCAAATTGTAGTTGCTGTGTTTGAATAAATCAAAAGATTTCAGGTCTATTTTGCGTTTGACAATTGTCTGAATATACTCCTCATATTTTTTTCGCAAAAAATTAATAATAAAAGCGTAATTGCTTACATAAGGCTGCTTTGGATTTTTCTTTTTGTTAAAAATTTCATCAAACTTAGCGTAAAATTGCAAGAAATGATTGAGCATCAAAGACGCGCTGCTAAGCCAATCAAGGTACATGTCAGTCAAATTACCGTAATGAATTTCGCCGTTGCGCAATCGGCTGCGAAGTTTTTTGTCCTCCGAACAAAACAAAATCGAAATCGCTGCTTTCTTCAAAGTTTCATTCGGCAAATTCATTTCTGTCAGTTGTTTGAAATCCGTGATATTTTTGTCCTTTTTTGATTTTCCTTCTTTGTGCAAACAAAAAAGCAAAACATTGGCGAGCAAAAAAACAGATTGCGGTGCTTGTTGAGCAATTTGAAGTCCGAATTCATAGTTGCTTGTGAAAACAGCAGCAATATCTGTATTTTCTTGAAAATATTTCTCAAGTAATTCTTTGTGCTTCGGATTGTTCAAAATACTTTCAAAATCTTCAGATATTTCGTCAATATAGGATAAATAACGTGAAGAAACTGTTTTTGAGGCGCAATAACAGATTATTTCTTTCCAATTTTGGACACGCTCGGCATCAACTATCATTCTGCTTGTTTCCAAAGAGTATCCGTTTCGATTTTGAGGATTGATAAAGAAATCCGCAAAATCAAAGCCGTCAGAATTATTGTGATTCTTTTCATTTTGAATCAAAAACTGCTTTTCTTTCAACTCAAAATTACCGCCGAAAAGCTGTACTTTGGCATTAAAAAGCAAAATTGAGGTTATCAGGCGTTGCTGTCCGTCAACTATTGTCCGGACTTGTGTGTTTTTATCTTTGATAAAAACCATCGAATTAAAAAAGTGGTCAGTATTATCGCTGAAGACGATATTAAAAATATCTTCAAGAAATTGTTCACAGTTCTCGTTGTCCCAACGGTAAGTGCGTTGATACAAAGGAACTATATATTTCCCTAAACCGCTTTGCAGTTGATGCAGATGCGCGCGGTCAGGTAAAAAATCGGAAGCACCTTCCGGTATTTTGAAAATGTTATCTGTCTCTGTCATAAGTCATTCAAATTTATGTCAAATTCTCGAAGCATAGAATCGAGTTTAGATGTCGGTTTTAGGTTTGAAATTCCGATTTTTCCTAAAATGAGATATACGGCTAAATCTTTACCTGATGCTTCTGTATCAATTACGCCTTTTTCACTTTTCCAAAAAATTTTATTCCAAACAGTGTTTTGTATGTTAAAACGGTCTGTTGCAAAAAAGTTAAACGCTTCTTGCTGTAATTTAAATTGAAAGGCAAATTTAAACACTCGAATCATTACTTCTTGTCCTATAGGTCTGAAAAGCAAAGATGACAATGCATTATACTCCCTAATAATCGGTTGCTTGTCAATAAAAAAGGAGTGCAAAGACGGCACTTTGAGAACTAATTCATTAAAAAAAGTAATAAAACTGTTGTAGGAGTTGTCTAAAAAAGTTTCACTTTCTCTTTTGTCCAAATTTGTTTTACTCAAGCCGTCAGCTTTTATACCGAAATTTTTTGTTTCAAGTAACCATATTTTAACAAGAGAATAGATTGTGATAATCGTCGAAAAATGTGTTGTGTTATTATTGTTGATTGATGCATTTTTATGCATCAAAATTTTTTCTGAAAACAAATCATATTTTTCTATTAGCATTCTTGTAATAATAGCTGCATTGTCATCTTCACTTAATTTGATTATATCACTCTGATTTACAGGTTTAGCATATCGGTTCAATGTTGAAAATACACGTCTTGTTCGAACTAAGCCTTGTATGTCAGTTTTATGAGCAATAAAGATGACACTCACCTCTTCGTCTTTCAATTCCGGATTTTTTGCCACCGCCTCTTGAATACCTTTTGCGCGATGTTGCCCGTCAATTGCAAAGATATTTTCATCTCCGCTAAGCGTCAATATGCCGAGGGTTTTATTGATATAATCAACTATCCGTTCGTCCAATGAATCGGGTTCGAAGCGTATATCCTGCCAAAACGGGCTGCCGCCGTAAATGCCGAGTATAAGACTGTTAAAAAAACGCTGTTCTTGCGAATTGAGGTATTCAACAATTTGATTAATCCTTTTGGGGTCTAATTCTCTTTGAATCCATTCCCCCAATTTTTTTTCGTTTTCATTATAAGCCTCAATTTCGCGCGGTTGTTTTACCCTTTTGGCAACTTCCTCAAAAGTCAGCACAGTTACATAATAGAACCAATCCCCCATTTTGGCTCTTAATGCGGGTAAATGAAGTTTGTTGGTTTCAGTGTTCATAAATATTTATAAGGTGTTTGTTGGTTTTAGCAATAGGATAGTCTGTATTTACAGGCGGCAAGAAAGTATTAATCAACTTTTCTTCAGTATCTGATACAAGCTTTTCGTCCTCAATGGCAGAACAATAAAAAAATAAATTTCCGCTGAACCTTTTAAACATATCAAAAAGTTTTGG
>JBPOJO010000774.1:0-1831 GCA_052033485.1 Bacteroidota bacterium
TGGCTATTTTTAAGGAGTTTAATAATATTCCCATGCCCGACCAAAATCTTTCCGACAAAGAATTGAAAGATTTGATTGCTTTTTTCAAAAGTAAAAGCCCTGCCGCGAAAACCACACCGGCGAAAACGACCCCTGCCAAAACGACCACGACTACACCTGCTAAAACAGGCGGAAAACCGGAAGCAAAAGCAACCGAAAAAGAACCCGAGTGGACACCGGCTGATATTCAAATCAAAAGCGTAAAATCAACAACGCCGCTTGATGCGAAAAACCTCAAAGCCGATGTTTGGCAAAAAGCCGTAGCAACGAAAGTTACTATCGGCGCGCAAAACCTTGTCTACCCGACTTTGCAAAACCCCTCTGTCAGCGAAATCACCGTTAAAAGTGCTTACGCGGACAAACAAGTGGCTTTTATGATTGAGTGGAAAGATGAAAACAAAAGCATTGACGTTGACGTAGACAAATTTTGCGACCAATTAGCCGTACAATTCCCGGTTTCTTTGCAAAACGGTGTTCCGAGCTATATGATGGGCAACCAAGGCGGACGTGTTCACATTACGCACTGGAAAGCTATTTGGCAAGAAGATTGCGAAAACGGATTCCGCGATATTCAAGAACGTTATCCGAATATGTGGGTGGACATTTACCCCGGACAAGAAGGACATCTCGACCGCAGCAAACGTGTTTATGCGAAAGACATCACCGCCGAACAAGTGGTAGAATCTCGTCAATTCAATGCGATGCCCGGCACATATTCTCAAAATATGATGTCAAAAATCAAACGCAGTACCCCTGTTGAAGAGGCTTCGGCAGAAGGTTTCGGCACGCTCGCTACCCAAGAAACCCAAGCCGCAACCGGTTGGGCGGAATGGAAAGACGGCAAATGGTGTGTTGTTGTTGTGATTCCGGTCAACACGGGAAATATTCACAAAGCAGCTTTCAAAAACAAAACAAAAGTGGCTTTCGCTATTTGGGACGGCGGTAAAGAAAATATCGGCGGCAGAAAACATTTCACCCAATGGAATGATTTAATTCTCGAATAAGAACGCCTCTTTAACACCCTAAGGGTCTTCACCCTTAGGGTGTTATGAGAACAATTGAAATGCAATTAGAATATATTAAAATTCAGGTAAAACCTTACACTCCTCTGCAATTTTTTTACCGCAAATATTGATAAAAAGAAATGGAAACTCAGCAGGAACTGCTTATTATAGCAGATATTTACAGACTTTTGGCGCGTTGTTTCGCTTATCCGCAAGACGGTGAAATCGAAAAAACACGCGAAATGATACAGGGGCTTAAACAAATGCCGATGAATTATGAATTCATCAATGCCTTATTAGAAGCTCTCGAACCCGAACTCAACGCGGAAGAGCTTCGTGCCGAATTTAATCGTATCTTCATCAAAGGCGGTTTGACCATAACCGAATCGCACACGATGCAAAAATTTAACGCTGTTGCAGAAGTTGCTGCCTTTTATTCGGCTTTCGGTTTTACGCATAAATCGGGAGAAACACCCGATTCTATCATGTACTAGCTCGAATTTGCCGCAATTTTATGCTTAATGAGTGCAGCGGCAAAAACAGAAGAAGAATTTAACATCACGCAGGAAGCCTACAACAGCTTTTTGAAAGACCACATCGGCGATTTCGGCGTTAAATTTGCCGACAAAATGCTTGACGGCGACGCAAATACATTTTACATCACGGCTGCTTCGCTTTTGCGCGAATTTATACTCGGAGAAATGTTGCTCCTGCCTGCGGAAGAAAACGCTTACCCCGACGATGAGCCGAATCCGGACGAAAAGGAAGTGTTGTGAGACATACAAAGG
>JBPOJO010000603.1:0-5730 GCA_052033485.1 Bacteroidota bacterium
AAGAAATTGAACTCGGTGAGGGAATTATAGGAGAAGTTTTTCGCGACGGCGAAACAGTTATCATTACCGATGTGCCCGGCGGTTATTTTGAAATCACCTCCGGTTTAGGAAAAGCCGACCCGAAAGCCTTAGCGATTATTCCTCTCAAAACGCAAGAAATCAGTGTCGGCGTGATGGAATTAGCCTCTTTTCAAGATTTTGAACCGCATCACATTGCTCTTTTTGAGCGTATTTCCGAAATTCTCGCCTCCTCCATCGCGACAGTTGACGCGGCTGAACAAACGAAATTTTTGCTCGACGAAGCAAGGGAAAATGCGCAAAGAATGAACGCACAAGAAGAGGAATTGAGGCAAAATACAGAAGAGCTCCTCGCAACGCGTGAAGATTTGGAAAAACAAGTGCAGGAATTGCATACGCAAATAGCTGAAAATGAGTTGGTTTTAGACCAAATCAAATTAGTCTATATTTTATGCGATGTGTCCGGCAGAATTGTTACTTGCAATCAAGCATTTGAAGATATTTTCGGTTATGACAAAGCCGAAACCGTCGAAATGCCGCTGCACAGGGTTTTGCCCGAAGTGAAGGGCTTGAACAGACTTTCACGCGAAGATGCCAAAAAATTCTATCTGCACCCTTTCAGAGGAGTCAAAAAAGACGGCACAATGTTGAATTTGCAGGCAAATGTCAGCCGAATTGATTATCTGAGCGAACAACGCTATGTTGTTTTGGTCGCAAGAATACACCCGAATTTCGCCGCACAAAGTTAATCATAAGTCTTTTTTGTTAATTATGTTAAAAACTTTGTCCGGCTGTTGTTTTTTTTCGTTATGTTTGTCAATCGCTTTTGATAAATAAATTCAGCCATGGGAAATTTAATATTGCCTCATTCAATTACTAAAAATTTACCGTTTTCGGTAACATCTCAACTCTCAAGTCTCCCTGAGGAGGCTCAAAGAGAGTTTTTTGACGAATTTAATTTGCGCTCACGCTCCGTCGTGGTGTCCTATATTTTGCATATTTGGGTTGCCGGCACGCACAATTTATACTTGGGAAAATGGGTGCATTTTATCCTCTATTGGCTCTCTTGGACTTTGGTGATTCCGGGCGCGATTTGGTGGCTCGTGGATTTAATTCGAATGCCTTCCATGGTAAAAGATTACAACAGCAATCTTGCAGATGATATTTTGAAAAAAATTCTCATCAAATACAAACTTTACGGGCGCGAAAACGCAGGGGAAAAAAGAATCGAAATTGTCAAAGAAACACCTTCTTACAATCCGAGTTTCAACATCAAAAAACCCCGAAATTTTGACACGGGTGAATATGACCCCTCAAATATTTCCGTCGAAAACATTAAAACAGGCTATATCATTGATTTTGACATCAAATCTTGGGAAGTGTCGAACGAATGGCAATACGATTGGGACAACGGAAATACCGAAAAAGAATTCAAACTCTCTTCAAATAACGACTTTATGTTTGTTCTTTTGACAAAAGAGGCAAGACAATTCGGAGTCAAAGTCGGAAAACCTATCAATATTTACTCGATTGATGAAAATATAGAAACGGAAATTCAGACAAAAGGGCGACCTTACAACGTTTTGCTTTTTGAAGGAATCACGTATTATCGTGAATCGCAAACGGAAGGGATTTGTTACAACATGGGCGACACTTCCGCGCAAGGCGTGCGTGTGAAAGCGTGGGATTACTACGACACCAATCGCGAAAACCATTTGCGTATTTCCGAACGCGGGCGCGGTGAGTTTCGCGTGTTAAAAGCGCGTTCGGCAAGCCCTTACGAATTTACGGATATTTTGCCGAAAGATTAAAATTGGAACAAGAACCATTTTGTCGCTTGTGAAGACACGAGCAACGGCTTTTTGTCGCTTGTGAAGACACAAGCAAGGGCGAAAAGAAGCAAGAATCTTTGGCGTAATTGTTAAAAACTTTCTTTTTCAGACGACTTGTGTTTTATCCGCAAAAACAGTAACTTTGCGGCAAGTTCTAAAAAAAACCCTCGTTTTGCTAAGCTCAGTAACGGCAAAATGAGGGCTTTTTTATGAGCCGCCTGTCGGGTGAAACTAATTTTGACATAATCGAATAAAAATGATACAATTTGAAACATTTACACTCCGCAACGGCTTGCAAGTGATTTGGCATGAGGTAAAAAATAATCCTTTTGCCGCTTTTAATCTCATGTACAACGTCGGTTCGCGTGATGAGGAAGAAAACAAAACCGGATTTGCACACCTTTTTGAGCATTTGATGTTCGGCGGCTCTGCCAATGTTCCGAGCTATGACACGCCCGTTGACGAAGCCGGCGGCAGCAATAATGCTTTTACAACGCCCGATTTTACCAATTATTATGTTAATATTCCTGTTGTAAATATTGAAACAGCGTTTTGGTTAGAATCAGACCGCATGAATGCCTTAGATTTCAGTGAAAAAACACTCGAAGTGCAGCGAAAAGTTGTTATTGAGGAATTTAAACAACGTTATTTGAATCAGCCTTACGGCGATGTTTGGCTCAAATTGCGCCCTTTTGTGTATGAAAAACACCCCTATCGTTGGGCGACTATCGGCAAAGACGTTTCGCATATCGAAAAGGCAACATTAGACGATGTAAAAGATTTTTTTGAACGTTTTTATCGTCCTAACAACGCCGTTTTAACGATTGCAGGCGATATTTCTTTGGAAAAAGTAAAGGATTTAAGTGAAAAATGGTTCGGCGATATTCCTGCGGGCAAAATTGAACGCAGAAGAAGTTACCCTGAGGAGGTCAAAACAAGCGAAAATCGCATTTTGGAAACAGAAGCCGAAGTACCCGACAGTTTGATTTACAAAGTTTACCGCTCCTGCGGACGTTTTTCGGGCGAATATTACACAACTGACTTGTTAAGCGACATTTTAGGGCGCGACAAATCTGCCCGTCTTCACCGAAAATTAGTGCATGAGAAAAGGCTTTTTTCTTCCGTTCGCGCTTATGTTACCGGCTCATTGGACACGGGAATGTTTGTTTTTGAGGGAAAATGTGCTGAGGGCGTTGACGAAAAAACTGCCGATGCTGCACTTTCGGAGGTAATTGCGGATTTACAACGGGAGGGAATTGCGGAAAAAGAGTTGCAAAAAGTTAAAAATCAAGCCGAATTTTCATGGATTAGCAGCAATATTCAGCCTTTGAATCGCGCCATGAATTTGTCGTACTTTGCACTTTACGACCGTGCCGAAGCGATAAACCGTGAAGCGCAAAAAATTCAAGAGATAACTGCCGAAAATTTGAACGAGACGGCAAAAAATCTTTTTGAAGAAAATCATTCCTTTACAATGTTTTACAAAGCAAAAAAACAGCAATAAGGAGTTTTTGTAATAATTTGTCGGCGGAAAAATGATTATCGGTTTGAAAAGGAATCGCAAGCATCATGCTTGCGATTTTAAAGGTTTTTCAGTGCCGTACAATATTTTTGAGCCGAATATTCAAACAAACCATTTCAACTAAAATTTTGTCATGCGAATCATCATTTCTGCAATCGTTTTTTGTCTTTTTGCTCGCGCTGCTTTTGCGCAAACACTCGAATTAACGGGCAAATTTGTCGGCGGCATTGAGTATTATGCCGGCAAAGAAGGCGACACCGACGAACATTTTCCTTTCGTCTACACATGGGAAGTCAAACAATCCGGTAACAAATTTTCGGGAACGGCTGAAATGCGCCCTATCAATTCAAAGGGCTATTATCTTGCTGAAATTGAGGGGATTATCAAAGGAAATGAACTTTTTTTTAAGGAAATAAAAGTCATTAAACAAGACTCAAAACCCTCTTTGCCGCAGGCATACGGAAAGAAAAACGGAAAAGCTGTGATTTTTAAGACCGAAAAAAATTACCGCATTGCAGGTGAATTGACTTTTATTTTTGACAAAGGAAAAAAAGCAAAATTTGAATTTGACAATATTTCACTCAACGGCGATTCGACAAATGCCGGCACCGCCGAAAACGTGCCCGGCAAAGACATTGCTCCCGAAAATGGATTTTTGAATGAAAGTGCGCTTGACTCTCACAAAGGCAAAGATTTGCTCGGAAAAAAATTAAATTTCGACAAACTTGTTTTTGATTTTAATGACACGAATCTTAAAAATCCTGAAATGCTTGATAAACTTGCGGAATTTTTGAAAAAAAATCCCGACATTTCAATTCTTGCAGAAGGACACACCGATAACGTCGGTGAAAAAGAATACAACCAAAAGTTGTCCCTCAAAAGAGCCGAAGCCGTGAAAACATGTTTGATAAAAAAAGGCGTTTCTCCCGCCAAAATTACCGTCAAAGGGTGCGGAAGTGAAAAACAAATTTCGGAAATTGCCGCCCAAAACAGGCGTGTTGAAATTCATTTCGGAAAATAATTGTCAAAAAAAGCATCTCAGGCTTGAATGCAATTGTGAGGTGCAATTGTGATTAAAAAGTAATTGCCGCACTTTTGTCAAAATGTCGTGATTCCGAACAGCCTAAAACAAGCAACGCGGTTACTTCCTTACAAACAAAGGGTTTCAAAAAACCTTTGGTGTAAAGGGTGTAACCGCGTTGCCTCTACAGGTTTGCAAAAGAACGATGCCGCCGTTTGCATACTCGCCGAGAACGGCAGATGAACAGCATTTTTTGGCTAAAAGCCGGGTTCTGTTTCTTCTTCCGCGTCGGGCGTAACGTCGCCGGCAGGCACTTTGCTGACTTCGTTGCGGTATTTTGCGCGTATTTTGGCTTCCAAATCTTTGGTAACAGTCGGATTATCGGTTAAAAATTGTTTAACAAAATCGCGTCCCTGACCGAGTTTTGTGCCCTCATAAGCGTACCACGAACCGGATTTTTTGATAAAATCCAATTCGACTGCCATATCCAATACCTCTCCGACTTTAGAAATTCCTTCGCCGTACATGATGTCAAACTCACATTGTTTGAAAGGCGGCGCAAGTTTATTTTTTTGCACTTTCACCCTTGTTCTGTTTCCGAGTATGTTTTCGCCCTCTTTAATTGCGCCGATTCTGCGTATATCCAAACGCACGGAGGAGTAATATTTCAAAGCGTTACCGCCCGTAGTCGTTTCGGGACTTCCGAACATCACGCCGATTTTGTCGCGAAGCTGATTGATAAAAATACAGCAACAGTTGGTTTTTCCGATGATACCGGTGAGCTTTCTGAGTGCTTGCGACATGAGTCTTGCTTGCAAACCCATTTTACTTTCGCCCATTTCACCCTCAATTTCGGCTTTCGGCACAAGCGCGGCAACAGAGTCAATGACGATAATATCAATCGCCGTCGAACGAATGAGTTGCTCCGCAATTTCGAGTGCTTGTTCACCGTTGTCGGGCTGCGAAACGTAGAGGTTTTCCAAGTCCACACCTAAATTTTCGGCATAAATACGGTCAAAAGCGTGTTCTGCATCAACAAAAGCGGCGATTCCGCCCTCTTTTTGCGCCTGCGCGATACATTGTAAAGCAAGTGTCGTTTTACCGGAGGATTCGGGACCGTAGATTTCGACCACCCTGCCGCGCGGAATACCGCCGATACCGAGTGCGATGTCCAAACCGAGCGAACCGGTCGGGATAACCGAAATGTCAACTACTTTATTATCGCTCAATTTCATTACCGTGCCTTTGCCGTAAGTTTTGTCCAACCTCGAGAGCGTAGCTTGTAATGCCTCTATTTTTTTAAGTTTTTCCTTATCTTCTGCCATTGTTCTGCATTT
>JBPOJO010000342.1:0-4809 GCA_052033485.1 Bacteroidota bacterium
ACGCGCTTGAGCAAGTGATGCGTTTAAAAGAAGCGGAGGAAGATTTGATTTTGTGATTTTTCATTTTTTTGTAGGTATAAAGGGCAATCTTTATGAGGTTGCCTTTTTTTTAAAGCTGTTTAGTTAAGCGTTGATACTCAATCGGAAAGACGAAATTTGTGAAAAATATATAGTTTTAACGAAACAAAAAAGAGCGGGGGAGCATTTTTCTACCAATATCAAGTGTCTAACGGCACAAAATACGCCTTTAGGCGTTGTATATTGATAGAAAGTCGTCATCTCTTTTTACCCAATGCCTCGTTAGGGACTGCATATTTTTGTCTTTTTTTTAAATCCTTAACTAAACAACATTAAAGTTAAATAAATTTTATTCTGTTTTCTTTGATGAAGTAAAGCTACATGCTTGCAGAGCGTCCTTTCGTGTTTTGGGTATGGAAAATAAAACAAAAAGAAATTTCGGAAAAAAGCCTATTTTTAAATGGCTTGTCAATTTTTTTTTCTGTCTGCTTTTAATCATTTCGGCGGGAATACTTTTGCCGACAACTCCGCGTGCCCGACAATCTTTGCTCACGGCGATTTCTGCCAAAGATTCTTTGTTGCAATTTACGCCCGCACCGCGAATGATTTTAACGGGCGGTTCGGCTTTGAGTTTTGGCTTTAATTCGGAAATTATTGTCCAAAAAACAGGCTTAAATGTCGTCAATACGGGCATACATGCCTCTGTCGGTTTGATTTTTATGCTTCAAAATACGCTCAAATACCTGAAAAAAGGAGATATTGTTGTAATTGTTCCCGAATACCATCAATTTTTCGGCGATTATGCCTACGGCGAAATGGGGGACGAATTGGCGAGGATTATTTTTGATGCAAAACCGCAAAGTTTTCAATTTATTGAAGGAAAACAATATTTTTACGTGTTGAAAAAATTACCGTTTTATGCCGTATCGAAGCTAAATCCTGCCGAATATTTTTTTTCAAAAAAAATTCAAAACGGTGTTTATTCTCGCAGTTCTTTTAATCATTTCGGCGATGCGGTTCGGCACAGAAATTTACCGAAGGAGTTTTTTTTGCCATTTGTTGCTCCACAAAAGCCTTACAATCAAAGCGTTATGAAAAAATTAAAAGATTTTGCTATGCTTGCGGAGAAAAAAGGGGCAAAGTGTTTTATTACTTTTCCGCCTTATCAAGATGCGTCGTTTCAAAACGGTAAGGAAAAAATTCATTTTTTGTCAGAAGAATTGAAAAAAAATCGGCTCAACATCATCGGAATACCCGAAGACTTTGTTGCGCCCGACTCCTTGTTTTTTAATTCGCCCTATCACCTTTCGGGCGCGGGAATAGAGAGAAATACACATATTTTTTTGCAAAAATTTCGAGAAACCGATGTTTTCCGTCTTAAAAACAAGTAAACAACAAGCGTTTAGAAAATTCTACGATTTTTTTTGTGCAATCTGCTTTTTTCAAATCAAGCGGTTGGTCAATCCCCAAAATGTTAATGTGAAAATGTGAAAGCAACTGAAGTTTGAGTTTTTCGCAGAAGTGCAGAAAAGCATCAAAAACGTTTTGTTGACATTGCCGCTTTCAAGCATAAAACGCGAAAATGAGAAGAGTTGCATCTTAGAGAAATAAAGGTAAAATTTGTTTTTTTTTCAAACACTTTCCGGCAGATTTCTCACTTCTTCATATAAAAACAGTAAAAATAGGCTAATCCATTGCATCATCAGTACTATTGTAAGCATGAATAAGTTTATTGCGTAAATCAACTATTTTTCGTGCAAAATTTTCGGCAAGGGTTTGTATATCAAGCAGATAATTTTGTACTCGGTCGTTCAAAAATCAGTGTTTTTTCATTTCTTATGCTTTTTTTCTTCGGTTTTGTTGAAGGAACGGCGATTGCGGATTTTGCTTTGTAGGGGAAAATGAAAGATGGCGTTTGCAAGAAATGTGGTATTTACTTTTATATGCACGAACTGCGCTTTTCTTTTTTTCATCTTGCACAGCATTACTGAAAAAAGGCAAGTAAGTTTTTGCCCATAACAAAAAACCTTTTATTTTTGTAAAAAAAATCATGATGAGAGGAAAAGCATTGTGCTTAAGGCTTATATCAAACATTCTTGAGGGCTTGCCTGAAGAGGATTTGCAAGCTGTTTATGAATATGTCGGGCAGTTTTTTCGTGTTGAAGTCGAAATGAAAAATATGTTTGAGTTGTGTGAACCCAATATGCTCGCCGCATTAGAAAATGAACTACAAAAAATTATGCCGTCTGAAGAAAGTACGGTTTTTTTCTCTTGTGATTTTTCCGAAGCCGATTGTTCGCTTGGTATTGGTTTGTATGTTTCTGCACCGCTTGCGCACGAAACAGCGTTTAAGCACGACATTTCTGTTATTTTTTCTACAGTTTGGGCAAAAACCCCCGAACATCAACGCAAACAATTTAGCTTGTGTTTGTCCTTATTCAAAGGCTGCGCCGCATCTTTTTCTGCCTTAGAAACAGATTTTATCCCCGTTGCCTATACTCCGGAAACGAATACTTACGGCTTTCATTTTAGAATGATAACTGTGAAAAAATGAAAGAGGCGAAAAAAGGCGTTTGTACGAAATGCGGTATTTACTTTTATATGCACGAACACCACATTTTACCGAAAAGTATTTTTGGCAAAAAAGGCGAAACTGTCTTTTTGTGCCCTAATTGTCATATACATTTTCATGAGTACAGCAAACAACACACAACAAATCCGAAAGATGAAAAAGAAGCTCGAAACACTTGGGTTGTATGGCTGACGACAGTTTCTGTTAGTCTTTGCTTACTTCTTTTTTTTGTTTTGAGGTAATGCTGTCTTTTTGTAAGTATTTTTTGTTATTACTTGTGAACGCACAGGAGGCGAAAGAATATGATTACTGTAAAAAATGAAAGAAGCGAATAAAGCGTGTGGGTTCGCTAATTGATTTGATGAGTCAATTCATTTAAAAAAAATTAAAAATATAAGGAATAGCGGTTGAAGTTTTTGCTTTGGCGGAGCAAATGAAATTAATTAACCGCAATTTTACCGCCCTCTTGCGCATAACGAACAAGCGATTGCGATGCGTAAAAACCGCTGAATGGCGGTTCGTTTACTTTTTTGAAAGTCTTTCTAAACCATCGAAACAAGTCTTTTGCTGCCTGCAAAAAGGCTTCATTTTTTTCAATCAAGATGCCATTTTCCCAATATTCTTTTTCGTAGAACAAACGCCCGCTGTAAAACGCACCGCTTTCTTCCCCCGATGGCAAAAACTCAATGCAAGGCGAAGTGAGTTCGTCAATGCTGTATATTTTAAATTTTTCGTGATAGTTTATGTGCAAAAGGTCTGTTTGAGATGCCAAAACCAATATTTTTTTTGGATTTTTTTCCGAATCTCTGCCGCATAAATCCTTTAATTCCGTAGGCGTTTTTTCAGTAAAAACTGCGCTCAAAAATGCAAAATTTTTCTTTTTTGCATAGTCAGACAAGGCGGTAAAATCCGCTTCAGACAAATAAAATGAAATTTGAGTTGCCATTTTTTTTTATTTTTCGTAATCTTCAAATTGTACTTTGACTTGTATAGCTTGTTCAATATCGTCCATCGCTTCCTGCTCTCTCTTAACAGGGCTTCCATCGTTTTTGGTTTTTCCCACTTGCACCAAAAAAGCAGGTTTTTTGCCTTTCAAAGCTGCGACATCAACAAAACGCTTTTTCTTTTTTCCGTCAGGAGTGCGCACCAAATATTCTCTCGCTGTTGAGTATAGCGTGGGGTCGAAACGCGCAATAACTTCTTTGACTTTGTTTTGATGCCCTTCACTACCTTTTTTTCCGTTCGGATTAGGAATTTTTTTGCCATAGGATTTTTTTTACAAAGTTACAAAATGAAATTACAAAGCACACTTTGTTTTGATTTTTTTGTAAAATTTAGAGGCTGTGCCGCATCTTTTTTCGCTTTAGAAACGGATTTTATCCCCCTTGCCTATACACCCGAAACGAATACTTACGGCTTACATTTTAGAATGATAACTAAATAAGCAAAAAAAGGCGTGTGTTTATTGGATAGTGCGGAGTTGTGAAATATTATGTGCAGATTGGGAGCTTGACAGCAAAGGAAATTAAATATTTTAAATAGCTTATTTTTAGTTTATAAAAATTAACATTTGTTTAAAAATAATTTTTATTGGTAATTATCGATATAAAGTGAGTAAAAGCTATAAATAACTTTTGGGTTATATCGGTAGGAAGGGCGTAATTTTAGCAAAAAAAGCATTTAGTTACCGGAAATTTTTTTGTATTTTTCATACTTATTGATTAACTTGCGGCTCAACTAACGTTTTGCGAATGGAATCTGAGAACAATAAAAAAAAATTCTGACGGCACTTACGGACCAACTAAGAACAAGCGTTTTTACTTATCAAAAAAAGAACATAAGCGGAAAGCGAAAAAAAAAGAGGGTAAAACGAGGTGGTGTGTCGAGGAAAGTAAGGAGTATGAGATTTTCAAGAATGCAAGCGATAGCAATTGGTTTTGCGAAAAACTAAACAGTTTTTTTGGTTTTTTGTTAAACACGGATAAAAGACTTGAAAAAATAGGAGAAAATGGGGAATACTTGGCAAAATTTCCGAAGCCTCAAAACGAAGAAGATGCTTGGCATGGTTATCCTGTATTTTCTTCGCAAACAAACAATTGTCCGTCAGATGAACTCTTGGATTTATGGGAAAAAAACAACGAACTTCCTGAAGTATATCGTTTAAAAATCGAAAAAAGGAAACTATAACATGAACGAAAATAATATTTCTACTTTGAAAA
>JBPOJO010000539.1:0-2544 GCA_052033485.1 Bacteroidota bacterium
TGTACCTCGCGCGTTAGCGTGCTTGTACGGAGAGCTTTATCTTGATTGGCCCGAGAGCTTTAGCTTGCTTGTACCGCGAGCTTTAGCTTGCTTGTACCGCGAGCTTTAGCTTGCGGATTTGGACGAAGTATCCTGCAACAAGCGAACGAAAGGTCGCAAGCTGAAGCTTGCGCTACATAACGAACGGTCGCAAGCTGAAGCTTGCGCTACATAACGTAAGGTCGCAAGCTGAAGCTTGCGCTACACAACGTAAGGTCGCAAGCTGATAGCTTATGGTAGATTCGGGCAAAAAAAAACTAAGTTTTCCTTTTTTTCTTTTTGGCGGCGGGGAAAAGAATATTGTTCAAAATTAAACGAAAACCGGGGGAGGTCGGGTGCAAATTTAAGTCCGTCGGTTCTTCGCCCACAAAATGTTGATAATCTTCGGGGTCGTGCCCTCCGTAAAACGTCCAAGTGCCTTTTCCGAGCGTTCCGTGCAGGTAGCGCACTTCATTTGCTTCTTTTGTTTCAGCCAAAACGATTACTTCTGACTTTACCATATCTTTTTTAAACGCTGTAGTTTGCCCCATGAAGCCTTTAATGAGCACTTCGTGATTTTGCGTGAGCATGGTCGGAATTACGTCCCATTTGGCAGAAAATTGAAACAATTTAAAAAAATCATTTTTTTCCGTCAAACCCCGTTCATAAACGGTGTTGTCAATGTCGGAATATTCGTACTCGTAGGGGTTCAATTTTATGGTGAAATCCTTGAAGGCAAAGCAGTTATCAAATTTTAATTTTTTATTTGCCGCCGGGTCGTAAGCGTCGCCGTCATACACGTGGTCGCAAATATCCACCCCTTCGGCGGCGAGTGCGATGTCATACGTATCGGTTGCGGAGCACATGGCAAACATAAAGCCGCCGCCGGCAACATATTCGCGAATTTTTTTCACAACGGCAAGTTTTAAATCCGAAACTTTGGTATAGCCGAATCGTTTTGCTACGTCCTCATATTCTTTTTGTTGGTCTTGATACCATTTATGCGAGGCGTAACTTTTGTAAAATTTGCCGTATTGCCCCGTAAAATCTTCATGATGCAAATGCAGCCAATCGTATTTGACGAGTGCATCGGTCAAAACTTCGTCATCAAAAATAACATCGTAAGGGATTTCGGCATAAGAGAGCACTAAGGTAACGGCATCGTCCCAAGGTTGTTTGGATTTCGGCGAATAAACGGCAATTTTAGGGGCAACTTCGAGCTTGACAACGTCCATATTGACATCGGGAGCGGCAATTTCATTTTTGATTTGAAGTGCTTGCGCGTCCGAAATAACTTCATAACTGACCCCGCGAATAAGCATTTCTTTTTCAAAAGCGGGCAGATGCTTAAAGAGAAAACTGCCGCCCCGATAGTTCAGAAGCCATTCGGCTTCTATTTCTTGTTTTAAAACCCAATACGTTACGCCATAAGCTTTTAAATGATTTTTTTGCCCTTTGTCCATCGGTATAAAAAGATAGGCAGCGCGGGCTGAAAATACCGTACAAAGCCAAAATACTGTAAAAAAAATTGTTTTCATTTTTTGGTCAAAATTTAGACTTCAAAGACAAAGTTAGTCATTTTTTTTCAATAACTTTGTCAAAATTACGTCCGATGCAAATTCTCTTTCGAAAAAATATTTTTACCGAAAATTTTCCGCCTACGCCTCATGATGTGCGTGCGGGGGAGGAGCCGCGTTTGCCATTTTCGCCCTTCAAAATTGTCGGCGTGATACTTTTTTTGATTTTGCTCTTTGCTGCGATTGCCGATTTGAACTTGCTTGCGCCCGAAAGAGCGGAAAAATTGAAAAATTTGTTTAAAAAAATTGATGAAGAGGCGGAGCAATATGCTTTGATTGCTCATGTTTCAAAATTCTATCCGTGCATTTCT
Source organism: Bacteroidota bacterium (assembly GCA_052033485.1). Lineage (GTDB taxonomy): Bacteria > Bacteroidota > Bacteroidia > Cytophagales > Bernardetiaceae > JBPOJO01. Next base: position 1,907 of record JBPOJO010000539.1, read on the forward strand.
TGCAATGATACAGTCATGGTTTGGTTAAACAAAGGCGAAGTTTGGAAATACGGTGTTTCTGTTAACGGAGAGAAAGGACGTTACACTGTTGTTTTTTTGAATAATGCTGATTTGCAATATGTTATGCAATTCAGAGGCAGTATATTCGAGTGCTATAAAGCAGAAAAAATTCAAATTTTTTTATATCCGTTTTTGCCTGAAAACCTCAAAAGAGGCACGGCAAAATTATTCAGACCACCCGGAAACAAAACAGACTAATGCTTGACACCCCAATAAAAACATTTGGCTTTGCCGGCAAATCTTGGCATGAGCTGCATTTTGAGTTAGCAGTCAGTTATGATATAATAGGCGAATTGCTCGTAAAATCGCTTTCTCTTCAAAACTACGGAACGGGTTTAATGAGTACTCTGTGTTTTTTCGTTTGTGTACCTTTTGAAGACACGAATAAAAATTTTGAACGTTTTTTTTCGAAAGAAAAGCAACTTTACATTGTCCGACAACTCGACTACGGTGTTTTCAGCCAACTTTCACTCGATAATGCCCTCAAAATGCAAGCAAACGTATTTTTGCAGGCATTAAACAAAGTCAGAAAAAGGAGAAAAACTATTCCTGATTTTGATTTTGAGCGTTTTTATGCC
>JBPOJO010000625.1:0-4876 GCA_052033485.1 Bacteroidota bacterium
TCTTTTTAACGGCAATTCTGTTGATTTTGCATCATATTGTCTCAGCGACGGTTTATCTGTTTTGACGGCAGTTTCAAGCATCGCCACCGTAAGTTATCAATGGTTAAAAGTCGGCTCCGGTCCGATTACAGGCGCGAACACCCCCAATCTCACGGTCGCAACGTCCGGCGTTTATCAGGTGCTCGTAACGGACATATCACGTCCCTCGCTTTGCACAGCAAGCGATGAAATTACCGTTGAAGTAACGCCCAATCCGCCGACAAATTTGCCCGATTCTACCATCGTTTGCACAACAATGGGCACATTGAATATCACGGCTTCCGGTATGAATTACGCATGGTCAGGACCTTTGGGCTTCACCGCAAGTACACAAAGCATTGATATTTTCCCCGGTGAAGGAGGTTGGTATTTTGTCGACATTACTGACCCCGCGACAAGCTGCTTTTCACGCGATTCGAGCTACGTCATGTTTTCAACGCCCGCCAATGCCGCCATCACTTACGACCTTGTCGCACCGCTTTGCGAAGGCACACCGCTTGTTATTTCCGCCTTTGACCCCGAACACATCAACGACGGCGGCGTTACTTATCTTTGGAGTACGGGTGCCAATACGCCCTCAATTTCGGTTGCGGAATCAGGCACATATTCCGTCCTTATCAAACGCAATTTCGGCGGCTGCGAATCCTCCGCTTCGGTTACGCTGACTTTTAACCCCGCTCCGAATATTAATTTGCCCGATGTGGTATATTACTGCACTCCTTCGGACGAAATCGGTGTTACACTTTCGCCCGCCTACACTTATACGTGGGAAGGTCCCGGCATCACCGGTACTTTTATCGGACAAGTTTTAACTGTTACGGAAAGCGGAACTTACACTTTAACGGCTCTCGACCTGACAACAGGCTGCTCCGCAAGCAAAGCAATTGAAGTATTGCCGCAAGCTCAGCCCGTCAGCGGTTTGCCCGACTCCGTGCTTGTTTGCCAAAACGCCTTGCCTGCCGCTCTTAATGCCCGTGATTTTTCACATGGCTCGCACATTACATACACATGGTTCGCATCAAGCGATTTGAGCACGCCGATAAGCACCGATTCTATTTTGAGCACAAGTTTGGAAGATTTTTATGTGGTAAAAATTTCCAATCCGTACAGCACTTGCTTTACTTTGGACACCGTAAAATTAAGCATTGTGCCGAACCCCGATGTCAGTATCGGCGGTTACGACGGACCTCATTGCTCGCGCGGCGACACCTTATATGCGTTGGTTACAAACCTTACCGGCATGACCCTCAAATGGACAGGACCCGGTATTTCTGGTCCCGACAACGGTTTGTCGCTCATCGCTAATGCCTCCGGCGTATATACCCTCACGGTTACGGATAACAACACAAGTGCAGCTTGCGCAACATCGAAATCTATTGTGGTTTGGGTCAATACAAGACCGATTATCAATATTAATACCGCCGCAACTTATATCATTTGTGAGGGCGACAAACAAATTTTAAATGCTTATCACCCGACACATTCGCCGTCGTACACCTATAAATGGACGGATTTGCGAACGAACAAGGTTTTGTCAACGGAAGTGCAGTTTGAACTTTCGGCAGAGCTTTACACAACACTTTCCTACGAACCTTTTCTGATTGAATTGACAGTGCGCGATAATGCGACAAATTGCGAAAGCAGGGAAACCATAAAGGCACAATTTAAACGCCGAACAAATGTCAAAATTTTGCAGCCGAGCAAAACGGAAATTTGTTTGGGTGAAGAATTACTCTTGACTGCTGACGGTGCGACGAATTATCTTTGGAGTACGGGCGACAAAACGCGCGATTTCACTTGGAAACCCGATTCCGCCGGTGTATACACAATTTCTGTCGAAGGGCATTACGACAACGGCTGCAATGCAACTTATGCCGAAATTACTTTAAAAGTCAACCCGCTGCCCTATGTCAATTTGCCCGATTCGATAAGAGTTTGTGAAAATGAAATTATTCACTTGGAGGGTTTTCATTTTTCACACCCGAACGGCGCGCTGTACAGTTGGAAAAACCTCAACGACGGCAGTATTTTAAGCACGGAGGCATTTTTTAAAATGGCAAGTTCGTCCATTGCCAACGCAACGAACGATACCGTTCGCATCGAATTGACGGTTACGGACGTGCTGACAGGCTGTTTTTCAACGGACGTTATCACCGTAAAATTTGACCGCGCACCGACAGTTAAAATTAAATCAAGCGATGCGGATAACAAAATTTGTTTCGGAGAAAGTGTTATTTTGACCGCTCAAGGCGGCACAAATTACTTGTGGAATACGGGTGAAACTACTCCCGAAATTACTGTTCAGCCGAATCGCTACGGAAATGTGATTTACAGCGTAAAAGTTTTCTATCCGAATAATTGTCAGCCGGCAACGGATTCTGTTTCGCTGACGGTTTTCCGCGCACCGCGAGTTCGCGCACATACGACGGACGAAGTGAATATTTGTTACGGCGAAAAAATTACACTTGTGCCGAGCGGTGCCTTGACGTACAAATGGGAACATGACCCGACTTTATCGGGCAACATCAGCGTTCAGCCGGACATCAGCACGACTTATTATGTCATCGGAACGAATGAAAACGGCTGTTCTGCGCGTGCTGCCGTTCGCGTCAATGTTACGCCGGTGATAGATTTGCCGCCTTCCATGCTTTTCTGCACGGGAGAAACTGCTGTTATCGGCGCGGTAAGTCCTGTTCCTGCAACTTATTTTTGGACACCCGGCGGTGAAAAAACACCGACGATTGTTGTCGAAGAAGAGGGCACATACACGGTTACGGTTACGGTGGAGAATTGTCAATATTCAAAATCGGTTTTAGTGGAATTTTTGAAAACGCCGCGTGTGTATTTGGTGAAAGATACGACGCTTTGTTTTGAAAATGCTGCCGATAATTTTGAGCCTCAAATCATTCCGATTTTGCCCAAAATTTTAAATAAAACTGCCGATGCGACCTACATAACGGTTTGGCGCGACGAAAAAGAGGAAATTATCGGCACGTCGGATACACTTTTTGTAACTCGTCCCGGCACGTATTCGCTCAAAGTGATGGCACTTTTCAAAGACAAACTTTGCGGAGAAAATGTGAATTTGACCACAAAAGTCAATGAACTTTGTCCGCCGCGCATCTTTGTTCCTGACGGATTTACGCCGAACGGCGACGGCTTAAACGACCGTTTCAAAGTATTCGGACGACACGTTTTTGAGTTTAAGATGCAGGTCTACAATCGTTGGAATGAATTGGTGTATGAAATCGAGGCGGACAAAATCGAGGACATAACCGAAGAGGCTTGGTGGGACGGCACTTATCGCGGCGCACTTGCTCCCGACGGACAATATGTTTGGGTGATGACTTACTCTACGGAGACGGACAAGGAGCGTGAAAAAATTCGGACGGAAGGCGCGTTTGTGATAGTTCGTTAGAATTTTTGTCAAAAAACCTGTGAAACAACAATTCACAGGTTTTTTTTGTGCCGATTGTTTAGCCGGCTTGCCAAACTTTATTCGGCAAATCAATTTTCGCCGTTGTCTTCACAAGGACAAACCCTCGCCGTTGCCTGTGGCTTCACAAACGACAAAAACCTCGCCGTTGCAGTTGTCTTCACAAGCGACAAACCCTCGCCGTTGCCTGTGTCTTCACAAGGACAAACCTAACAAAAACAACGGCGAAAAACGCCAAACTTTTCTGCTCCGGTTACATAAAAAAACTACTCTCCGAAATTATTTTTTCAAAAATCTGACTTTTTAGGCTTGTTTTTTTAACTTTGTGTGTGCGGATGCTCCGCTGTTTTTAAAAACATTTCAACGCTTTGAAACATGGAAGAAATTATTTTATTGGCTTTTGCCGCTGTTGCATCGGTTTTGATTTTTTTATACCAAGTCAATCGCAAAAAAATTATTGAAGATAATCGTGTGGTTTCGCCCGACCGCCCCGCGCCTGTTTTGCGCGTGCCGAAATCTACCCTTGCCGTTTCCGAAATTTACGACGACATCGTCGCGCAAACAATGCTTTCGGAAGAAGAAATTTCGCTTAAATTCGGCGAAAATGCCGATAAATCACAACTGCAAAAAGATATGGACGAAAGGTGGAGCGGCGAAACAAAAAAGAAACATGACGATGTCCCCGATTACAAAAAAAGGAGAAGCGAACTTGCCGCTCAAAAAAGCCTTTTGAAGGACAAAAAAACGCATCAAACCTCCGAAAACGAACGTTTGCGCGGAATGCTCAAAAACCCCGAAAGTATGAAGGACGCACTCATTCTTTCCGAAATTTTGAGTAAGCCGCCGCATCTCGACCCCGAAGAGTAATTTTTGAGTAACTGTTTTGCCGAGTGTGCCGCCGGCAAACCGCTTGCGGTATAAGTTTTTGCAAGCCGGCTAAACAGTTACGTTTTTGAAAACATTTTTTTTTCTAAATTGCCGAAAAATTGACACCGACGATTTTTTTGCCGAATTTTTTTTTCATAACTTTTCAACTCTAAGTTTTTGTTCAACTTGATTAAACCCATCACACAAACCACGGGTGAAAATATATATTACCGCCTTTTTTTGTGTCTCAACAAGCGACGGCGGGCGAAAAAAACGGTTTTAATTTCATCAATTTTGCAAAACTGCATCAAATTTTCGATTTTTGTAACTGTTTAGCCGGAGTGTACCGCGAGCTTTAGCTTGCAGATTTAAGGAGGAGTGTACCGCGAGCTTTAGCTTGCAGACTTAAGTAGGAGTGTACCGCGAGCTTTAGCTTGCAGATTTAAAGAGGAGTGTACCGCGAGCTTTCGCTTGCAGACTTAAGTAGGAGTGTACCGCGAGCTTTAGCTTGCAGATGTAAAGAGGAAGATATTC
>JBPOJO010000629.1:0-1552 GCA_052033485.1 Bacteroidota bacterium
GATTGTCGTGCCGAGCAACATCAGCCCCGAAGAAGCCCTTGCGAACAACGACCGCTACGCCATTGTTTGGGATATTTTGAACGCTTTGCGGGCGCATGACGACCGTTTTAATGCTTTGGTGAACAGCTTGGAACTCAACAGAGAAAAGCCGAAAAACATCGGTGTAGTCGCTACGGATATACGCACGGGCGGCGATGAGCGGGCGCAAATCGGCAATCATGCTGACGCAGATGAAGAGGAAAAAAACACGCCAAAGTCCAATGAAGTGCAGGAAAAAATCAACCGACAATTAGCTGTTGATTTTAATGCTTTGCAAGCGGTCATTTACGGAAAAATCGCTCAAAAAGTCGGCGAGCGCATGTATTGGGAAAATTGGGCAAAGGACGTTTCCATGATTGCGGAAAAATACGTTGACCGTATCCACATTTTGCTCAAAAATAATCCGAATGTCAAAACTGCCTTTGATGAATTTATCAAAGGTTTGCAAAAAAACATCAATCCGTCCATCAGTGTTGCCGATGCCGTCGAAATGCTTTCGCAGCACATCATCACGAAGCCCGTTTTTGAAGCTCTTTTTGCCGATTATTCTTTTGCGAGCCACAATCCCGTTTCTTTGGCGATGCAGGAAATTTTGACCATTTTGGAAAAGCATATCGTTGAAAATGAAGCCGACAGCCTCGAAAAATTTTATCAATCCGTCAAGACAAAAGCCTCAAAAATTGACAATTGGCAAGGAAAACAAAAAGTCATTGTCGAACTTTACGACAAGTTTTTCAAAAATGCCTTTCCGAAAATGGTCGAAAAACTCGGCATCGTTTATACGCCTGTCGAAGTCGTGGATTTTATCATTCAATCCGTCGAATTTCTTTTGCAAAAAGAGTTTGGGCGCAGCATTTCGGACGAAAACATTCACATTCTCGACCCTTTCACGGGCACGGGTACTTTTCCTGTCCGCCTGCTGCAAAGCGGTTTGGTCAAAAAAGAGGATTTACGCCGCAAATACACACAAGAACTGCACGCAAACGAAATCGTTTTGTTGGCGTATTACATTGCGGCGGTCAATATCGAAAATGCCTTTTTCGACCTGAGCCAAAGCGAAAATTACACGCCTTTTGAGGGCATTGTCCTCACGGATACTTTTCAACTCTCCGAAGCCGAAACCGACAATCTTTTTCCGAAATATTTGCAAGAAAACTCCGAAAAAATAAAAGCGCAGAAAAAAGCCCCTTTGCGCATCATCATCGGCAATCCGCCCTATTCCGTCGGACAAAAATCCGCTAATGACAATGCGCAAAATCAAAAATATGACTTTTTGGAAAAAAGAATTTCTGAAACTTATGCGAAAGAAACGAAAGCTACAAACAAAAACTCGCTTTACGATTCTTACATCAAAGCCTTTCGTTGGTCTTCCGACCGATTGGACAAAGAAAACGGCGGTATCATCGCTTTTGTTACAAACGGTGCATGGTTAGACGGAAATGCTGCGGACGGTTTCAGAAAAACGATTGAAAAAGAATTTTCTGCGATGTATGTTTTCAATTTGAGAGGAAAT